>NZ_JAUBSD010000112.1:0-20069 GCF_036704575.1 Microcoleus sp. K5-D4 | reverse complement strand
CAGATTTCACTCACTTTTTCACTTCTCTGTTTTATTGCGATCGTATCCCTCTTTAAAAACTGTCCGAAGTATTGATTTATCAAGGTTGCAGAATACCGATAAAATCATCATAGCGAACAAAAAAACGATATTGATTCGCTGTCGCTCAATTTATTTTTTGGCTCATTTTCATCCCGACGCTCACCTTCGGTAGAGCGCGGGACTTCCCATTCGCATTAGTTAAGATTATCAAATAAAACCTTAACACTCCTCGCCTATAGTTGCGAGGATGAAAAGATTAGGGGGTTTAATCCCTCCAGTCCAGAACTTTAAAACTATTTCGCAAAATTACTAGACATTTGGGCAAAAGCTGAATGGCTTACTGGGACTTAATTGTGCATAATTTGCACAGCCCTGATTTGAGTTTAGATACGGGGCGATCGCATCAAAACCAAAGAAACCGGGTTTTTGGCCGTGGCGATCGGTTTTAACGAAGTATTTTCGTCAAAAACCCGGTTTCTGACTGCCTGCGCGTCAAACCAAAGAAACTAAAGAAACCGGGTTTTTGGCCGTGACGATCGGTTTTAACGCAGTATTCTCCTAAAAAACCCGGTTTCTGACCACCCGGCCTCGATTTTCAGCTTTTAGAGAGAGGTAAAAAGTCCCCCGATCGCTGCACTATGATTAACTAGGAACTCAGCAATTTTGGAGAAGAGGTGAATTGAAATTCGTTTCCGACCCGCAAATAACAGTCAAAATCCGCAAAATGAAAGAGCGGGTGCGGTGGCAAGAACACTCGATCGTCGATCGGGGAATCGACCAAACTCGGATGGTTTTGGAATCTCCAACCACCGACTCTCCAGAGTTTTCGTTTTTAGTCGTAGGCGACAGCGGCACGGGCAACCACCGCGGCTACAATCCCCAGCGGCAGATTGCCGAACAGATGGTCTCCGAACGCGAAACTTGCCGTTTCGTCCTCCACACGGGCGATGTCGTTTATCTCGTCGGTTCCAGCGAATATTACTTGCAAAACTTTATTCGCCCCTACCGAGAATTTATAGTCGGCGGCGAGCATCCCTCTCGCATTGCCTACGATCGCATGGTGTTTAATTTTCCGTTTTTGCCCGTACCGGGAAACCACGACTATTACGACTTGCCGATAGTCTACGGCATTCTGTCGGCGACAGCTTTGCCGCTGCGCCGGCTGTTGGGTTCCAAGTTGGATCTCGATGTCGGCTGGCACGGTTCCGATCGCGGAAATACCTACGCCAAAGCGTTTCTCGACTACCTGCAAGCTCACAAAATGCCGGGAGAGATCGATCGCCACCTAGACGCCCACTACACCGCCAGCACCAGCACAGGCCGCTGCCTCCGCTACCAACCCGGACGCTTTACCCGCTTACCCAACCGCTACTACACCTTCCGCAGCGGCGGCATAGACTTCTTCGCCCTCGACTCCAACACCTTCAACGAGCCCTTACCGATCCCGAAAACCAAACAGGGCGACATTCGCCGCCAGAATTTGGAACTCGATCGCCAGAAATTGGAACAAGAAAAATTGGTAATGCTCGAAATGTGCGATCGGCTGAACCCCCAAATTCCCGAGGAAGACGAACAGCTAGACGACTTGACCGCCAAGTTAGAGCAAGTTGACGAAATGTTGATGGATATTGACAAACAACTGTCCCCCGACAAAACAGCCTCCACGGACGTTGAACAGCTCGAATGGCTCAAAAAAAGGCTGATTGACTCTTGGCACGATTCCGACGTGCGGGGGCGGGTAATTTACCTACACCACCCCCCCTACGTGACAGAGGCGACAAAGTGGAATCAAGCTCAAACTTTGGCGGTTAGGTGGCGATTGCGCGAGGTGCTCGACGGGGTGGCCGATGCAGTTGGGGAAGTGGCGCGGGGGCGTCCGCTAGTAGATTTGGTGCTGACTGGCCACGCTCACTGTTTGGAATACCTGCGGACTGGGGATACTGGACACGGCGACTCTGGGATTAATTGGATTGTCTGCGGGGGAAGCGGCCACAGTCTCCGCCGCCAGCGCCCGGAAGGGCCGATCTTGCAGGAAGCATTGAGTCCTGAAGCTTATCGGTTGGCGCGGCAGTCTGGTTCCGAAACAGCCAGCCGGCGGGTAGCCGAATCTTTGCTATTTGTCGGCCGCAGCGGTCAAGGTTCCCACAAACGCCGTCCTTATTCGTGTTTGCGGATTGATGTTCTCGATGGGTGTCCCCCGAAGTTCCGCATCCGACCTTTGGTTGTTGAACGATTTGAGGGGAAATGGCAGGATATCTCGATCGAACCTTTTGTAATTTAACTGTCGTTTTTCTGTAAGTCTCCATCCCCTTTAAAAACCTGGGCTTTGACCGATTCCGGTTCCCGCTTTTTTAAGGCTACGGGCGATCGAGAGCCGAATTCTCGCACAAAATACTTGTATCAACTTAATTCAGGACAAAAATTCCATGATTGCTAATTTAACCGCCACCGGCTGGGAAATTATTTACCACCGCGCCCACGCTTTACTCGCGGCGCAACTTGGCGGACAGTGGAAGCGCTCGAAATCTCCGGTTCGCCTCTATGAAACCATAGCGGCTATTTCCCATCACGACGATTTGGAGAAAGAATGGGAAGAAAATATTTTGACTGAAGCGGGCGCGCCCTTTGATTTTACCTTGCAGACGGAAACTTCTCTGCCTAAAATTAAAGCCATGACGGAGAATTCCCTATATCGCGGTAGGTGGGTAGCAATGCTGATTTCTATGCACATGAGCTATCTCAATGAAGGAAAGCGGGGAGAGTCGAAGGAACTCGACGAGTTTTTGGACGAACAACTGGAAAATCAAAAAAAATGGCAAAAAGAGTTGAATATTTCTCAGGAAGATGCTAAGGCAGCTTATGCTTTTTTCCAGTGGTGCGATCGGCTATCATTAATTCTTTGCAGCCGCGAGTTACCCGCCGGAGAACGAGCTTTAGAAATTAGTGTCGGCCCGGACGGAAAGCGCTACGATATTGTACAGCACAGCAACGAACTCGTGACTGTAACTCCTTGGCCTTTTGAAGAAGATAAGTTTACGGTGAACGTCGAAGCGTGCGTTTTGGATAAAGTCAAGTTCGACAGCAACCAGGAAATCAAGGAAGCGTTGCACAAAGCTCCCCGCGAAGTCTTAGAGTGGACTTTTGTCAAGTCTTAATTAAACCTCTAGCACAAATACTGTACCGTTCTAGGTTTGTAGCGAGAACTTAAGTCCCAGCGAGTTTGATGAGGACTGGAGCTCTCACTACAAACCAATTTGATTGTTGCCAATTGACCGGACATAATATTATCAATGAGCAATTACCAATTATCAATTACCCCTTACCAATTACCAAAGATGAAACGTTCAGCTTGCCTAATTTTCAATCCCGTCGCCGGTAACAGCGACCCTGACCAAGACTTAGCTAGAATTCAGGAACTTTTAGAGCCTCTTATTGACTTAGACATTCGGCTGACAACCCCCGAATTAGACGCAGATCAAATCGCCCGCGAAGCAGTTGATAGAGGAGTTGAGGCAATTATTGCTTGCGGGGGCGACGGCACATTATCCGCAGTTGCTGGGGCGATTGTCGGCACAAATATTCCTTTAGGAATTATTTCGCGGGGAACGGCTAATGCTTTTGCTAATGCTTTAGAGATTCCGAATACAATTGAAACCGCCTGCGAAAATATTTTGGGAGGGTTGACGCGGGTGGTGGATGCGGCGATTTGCAACGGTGAAATGCCGATGGTTTTGTTAGCTGGAGTGGGTTTTGAGGCGGAAACCGTCGAACTTGCCGATCGCGAAATGAAGAATCGCTGGGGAATGCTGGCTTACATTCTTTCAGGAATTAAACAGTTAAACAATTTAGAAAGATTTGAAGCGGAAATCGAAACCGAAGATAGAATTATCAGCCTTACTGCTGTGGCCGTCACCGTGGCGAATGCAGCGCCACCTACTTCCATTTTAGCTCAAGGCCCGGCAGGAATTATTTTTGATGACGGCTTGCTGGACGTGACGCTGGTGGCGCCTCAGAATAAAGCTGGGGCGATCGCAGCTTCTTATCACCTATTGCAAACAGCTTTGAGCGGCAATGCTACGGATCGCGACGACATCGGTTATTTGCGGGCAAAAAAAGTAACAATTAGTGCCGATCCGCCTCAAAAAGTGGTTGTAGACGGCGAAATCATCGGCATGACTCCGGTTTCTATTGAGTGCGTTCCGGGAGGTTTAACTATTTTTGTACCGCGAGTTGAAGAAGAGCCCGTGGTAGAAAAACTCACCGGTTTAGCGGACATCGAAATTACATTGAAACCCTTAGATGAAAATTTTTAGCGATACAAACAATAAGAAAGACCGCGCGGGCGGTCTTTTATTTTTAGGCGTCTAAGATTTGGCGAATGCGGCGCTCCAAACGTTCGAGATCGAGTCCGCCTTCATCCCGGCTGATGCGGCGCACGGTGACGTTAACATTGCTTAAATCGGCCAGCAAATCTTGGAGGATTTCTTGTTGCTGCCGAGCTTGAGTTATTTCGCGCGGTTCCTGCACCAAATCGCGAACAATGGTATCTTCGGCGCGCGAAGCAACGATCGGGTCTGCTTCGCCATCTACGTGCACGAAAGTGCGGCGACCGGGCCCGCGTTCTTCTTCAATTGGTATTACTGCTGTTACTCGATCGGAGCGTACATATTTGCCAAATCCCAGGTGGACTAAGACGGACGATTGTATTTTCATAGATAGCAAATTTTATTTGTTAGTTATCTATATTTTAACTTTTAAAAATTAGATATGACAACTAAAATAGAGCTATCCTTAATACAATATTTATCGGTTTTTCCTCGGTATTATAGTGGTCATATTTAGTAAAAAATGCTAATATCTGTGGTAATAGCATGATGGCTCAGAAACCGCGTTTTTTAGCGAATCTGCAGGCTGCAAGGCGTCTTTTGGTAGCAACCCGGTTTCGAGGAGTCGGAGGGCATGGGAACCCAAAAACCATGTTTTTACGGGAGCTTCGGGCTACAGTGCGTCTTTTGGTAACAACCCGGTTTTTTGGGCGGAGTGTCTAAATGATGGGTTAACATAAAAATAGAGCAGTTTGCGATCGCCCGCAGCGCAGTTCAGGGACATAGCCTACCGATTCTAGATTTGAGCATTACTTCAACGGAAAAATAGGAAAGCCTAAATCATGCTAATTAGTCTCGACTTAGTTATCAGCCTCCTGACGGCAATTCCCTTCGGCACCGTCAAAGACAAGTTTCAGCGCAACGAAACAGTAATCAAATTATTAAAAAGATTTAACCTCGATCCAGATGCTCCGCCCGCAGATTTTAGCGGAGTCTATGTTTATACTTTAGTAGAATACGGCGCTGGTAAACCGAAGCAGATTTTAGAACTGTTTCGCCAAAAAGAGATTGAATCAGCATTTCGCAAAGCTTTCGAGTCCGATAGCCCAGCCATTTTAATTCAAGCAGGCGATGAATATCTGAATGAGAGTGCTTTAGGCAAAGAAATTCGAGATTTAGGCATTGACCCCCGACGGGAATTCATGGCATTTGCCGCCGTGTTTATGGAAGTAGCAAAGCGGACGCGGACGCTGGGAGATGTGATGGTGGGAAATGCGCTCGCCTCTTTGCAAAAACGCCTATCTATGGTAATGGATCGCATCGAACGCCTCCCCACTATCGAAGGAATTCGCACCGAATTTGCACGACTGGAAGCTCAAGATTATCCCGCACTTCCAGCAGCCGAATCAAGCAATATTCAAAAGTCTAAAGTTTTTATTTTATCGCAACAAGTTCGAGGTTGGTTTGAAACATTAAATTATCAGTTTGAGAAATATGAAATTTGGGAAGATAACTATTTTGAATTGATTATCAATGTTCCCGTCAGACGCAAAAAGTACGATCGCATTTTAGTGCGCGGAATTGCCGGAGAAGCCGGACTCAGGGATATCTCAGCTTTGCGCGAGTCGGTGGAAAGACAGCGCACCGATGAAGGCTGGTTAGTCACCGCCCGCCGCATCAGTCGCGCCGCGCGGGATGAAGTAGAAAAAGATGAAAATCGCGATTTAGCTTGTTATACCTTTGATGAATTACTCGACCAAGATGCCGATTTCACCGCTTATCTGGATTGGCTAGAAACAGAAATTACTAGCCGAGAAATTGATACCAAATATGTGCCACTAGCCTGTACGAAAGAAGAAATTGACCCAGATACTCAGCGCAAGATAGGGGTGAGTCATTATGACGGGCGAGATGGCTGGATCGAAGGTTATATTGACCTGTGGTTGAATGATCCAGTTAAAGAACATATTTCAGTTTTAGGAGAATTTGGAACCGGGAAAACTTGGTTTGCGATGCACTATGCTTGGATGGCGCTGCAACGCTACAAAGAAGCTCAAAAGCGCGGCTTGGAACGTCCGCGTTTGCCGTTAGTAATTCCTTTGCGGGATTACGCCAAAGCAGTTAGCGTTGAGTCGCTATTTTCCGAGTTTTTCTTTCGCAAGCACGAGATACCTTTGGCGGGTTATTCGGCCTTTGAACAACTCAATCGCATGGGTAAATTTCTGTTGATTTTCGATGGTTTTGATGAAATGGCCGCTAAGTGCGATCGGCAAGAAACCATCAACAACTTCTGGGAACTAGCAAAAACCGTCGTTCCCGGCGCAAAAGTCATCCTCACTTGCCGTACCGAACACTTTCCTGAAGGCAAGGAAGGACGGGCATTGTTCAATGCAGAACTGCAAGCATCAACAACCATTTTAACAGGCGAAACTCCCCAATTTGAAGTCTTAGAATTAGAGAAATTTAACGACGAGCAAATTGGGCAAGCGCTGTCATTTCAAACAGAAGCCGCGACAGTGGAAAAAGTGATGGGAAACCCGCAATTATTAGATTTAGCGCGTCGCCCGGTGATGACCGAGTTAATTTTGGAAGCATTGCCCGATATTGAAGCTGGAAAACCAGTCGATATGTCGCGGATCTATCTGTATGCGGTGCGGCGGAAGATAGAGAGAGATATCAAAGCAGAACGGACTTTTACTTCTTTGGCAGATAAGCTCTACTTTTTGTGCGAGTTATCGTGGGAAATGCTGTCAACCAACCAAATGAGCCTGAATTATCGCGGTTTTCCCGATCGCATTCGCAGCTTGTTTGGTTCCGTCGTCCAAGAGGAAAAAGACTTAGACCACTGGCACTACGACATGATGGGTCAAACGATGCTGATTCGCAATGCAGATGGCGATTATGCTCCCGCGCACCGTTCGTTATTAGAGTTTTTTGTCGCTTATAAATTTGCAGCAGAATTGGGAGTTTTGGCTGCAGATTTTACCGAATTAGTGGCGCCTGAAGAGTCTTGTGTAAATCGTAATACTGAGGCTCAATTATACACTTGGTCTAATTATTGTCAGCTTCAGGCCCAGAAGAGAAATAACAACGAACTTATCGCCCCCTTGCAGGGATTTGTTGCTGAAAATTCAAGTAAACTTCGTCAGAGTTTCGGACAAGCACCACTGACGAAAGCAGTCATGGATTTGTTGTTGCCGATGGTTTCAGAAACCGGGATTGTGCCGCTTCTGGAAATTCTGGAAGCAACGCGGGGTCAAACTGAAAGTGAAGTAGGTTATGTGGGAGGGAATGCGGCTACGCTGTTGTTAAAAAAGGACAAAACTGCTTTAGAAGGTAAAGACCTCTCTAGTGCCGTTATTTTAGGTGCTGATTTTACAAATGCGACGCTGCGCCACGTCAATTTTGCTGAAGCGAATTTGGCTAATTCTGCTTTTACTAAAATCTTTGGCAGTGTTCGGTCAGTAATATTTAGTCCTGATGGCAAACTGTTAGCTACAGGTGATAGTGATAGCGTAGTTCGCTTGTGGGAAGCTAGTAGTGGAAGAGAAATATTGACCTGTAAAGGACATACCAACGTGGTGCAGTCTGTCGCCTTCAGTCCTGACGGTGAGATACTGGCTAGCGGCAGTTATGACAAAATAATCAAGTTATGGGATGTCAATACTGGTGAATGTTTAAAAGTGTTGCAGGGACATACCGAAGCAGTAATGTCTGTCACCTTCAATCCTGATGGAAATATACTTGCTAGTGGGAGTTTCGATCGCACGATAAGATTATGGGATATCCGCACGGGTGAATGCCTCCAAATTTTGCAAGCCCATACTAAAGTTGTATTTTCAGTTGCTTTCCATCCTGCGGGTGAGATGCTTGCCAGTGGAAGCGGCGACAGAACCGTGAGGCTATGGAATATCGGTACTGGTGAATGTCTCAAAACTTTGCAAGGTCATACTAAAAACGTGTTTTCAGTTGCTTTCGATTCTGCTGGTGAAATACTTGCTAGTGGAAGTGCCGACAAAACAGTGAGGCTGTGGAATATCGGTAGCGGTGAATGTCTCAAAACCTTGGAGGGACATTTCGATCAAGTACGGTCTATCGCCTTTAGTCCTTCCGGCGAAATACTCGCAAGTGGAAGTTACGATCAAACAGCGAAACTGTGGGATATCAAGACTGGTGAATGCTTGAATACTTTGCACGCGCATTGTAATCAAGTAGGGTCAGTGGCTTTCCATCCTGCTGGTGAAATACTTGTTAGCGGTAGTTACGACCAAACGTTGAGGCTGTGGGCTATTAACAGCGGTGAATGCTTGAATACGCTGCAAGGGCATAGCACTCAAGTAAGGTCAGTAGCCTTTAGTCCAAACGGTGAAATTATTGCCAGCGGCGATGACGAACAAACAATTAGGCTGTGGGATGTCAACACTGGTGAATGCCTCCAAATCTTGCAGGGTCATCTCGATCGGGTACATTTAGTTGCCTTCCATCCAAACGGTGAAATACTTGCTAGCGGAGGTTATGACCAAACGGTGAGGTTGTGGGATATCCGCAGTGGGGAATGCCTCAATATTTTGCTAGAGAGTGGAAAAGAAGTACGGTCGATCGCCTTTAGCCCTTCGGGTGAAATACTTGCCAGTGGTAGTTCTGACCAAACGGTGAGGCTGTGGGATATCCGCAGTGGTGAATGCCTCAAAACCTGGCAAGGGCATAACAGTTCATTATACTCGGTTGCCTTCAGTCCTTTGGGCGAGATATTTGCCAGTACAGGTTATGACGGAACGGTGAGGCTGTGGGATATCCATACTGGTGAATGCCTCCAAATCTTGCAGGGGCATACCGGTTGGACACGCGCGATCGCCTTTAGCCAGAACGGTGAAATACTTGCCAGTGGAAGTATCGATCAAACAGTAAGACTATGGGATATCAATAGCGGTGAATGCCTCAATATTTTTCACGGCCATACTGATTGGATACGTTCAGTGGCCTTTAGTTATTCGGGTGAGTTAGTTGCTAGTGGAAGTGTCGATCACACGGTAAGATTATGGGATATCCGTACAGGTGAGTGTCTAAAAATTTTCCAATATAACCCCAGTAGAATTAACTCATTTGCCTTCAATTATGATGATACACTGATTGCTAGTTGCAGTCGGGATGGCACAATTATGATTTGGGATATTGAGACTGGTGAGTGCCTCAAAATACTCAAAAGTGACAGACCTTATGAAAACATGAATATTGCAGGAGTTACGGGTTTAACGGAAGTTGAAAAAGCCACGCTCAAAGCTTTAGGGGCTGTTGAAAATTAATCATCGCAAAAGAGGAAGTATGCAGTCAGCAATACGGATTACAACCAAAGTTCTTGCAGGAAATAAACTTGAAATTCAAATGCCTCCGGGATCTGTGGGCGAAGAGGTTGAAGTTTTTGTGATTATACCAGAAAAGCCTCAAGGTGGGCGGCGTAAAGTGTTGCAATTGCTTACAGAAATCCGCAGCCGTCATGTTTCCAGAACTGTTGAAGAAATCGATCGGAACTAGAAGCAGAAAGAAACTCATGGGACAACTAAAGCTACCATCCTCTGCTACAATTTACTTGGATACACAAGTCATTATTTACACCGTTGAAGCTAACCCGAATTACTATTCGCTTTGGATCGAACCGAAAACCTGTTCAACAGTTAGATTTAGTTCGGGAAAAGCAGACGATAAAATTCGATCGCCCTCTCGGAACAGGCTAACCTGATACTCCCCATCAACCAACTGGTAAACTGAGATAGTCGGTTGTTTCGGATTACCAATGAAACGTTTGCCGCCCAAAGCAGCATAATCCACAACCCAATATTCCGGGATACCCAATCTTTCATAATCAGCCACTTTAACCAGGTAATCATCTTGCCAGTTGGTGCTAACTACCTCCACAGCAAGTTTAACAGAATCACCTTGCGTAATAATCGATGATTTTTTCCAAAGTGGCTCCGAAATCAAGGCTGGCTTGTCTAATATTATGATGTCTGGCTGAAACCCTGTAGTCGCGGCTGGAGGTCTGACGAAATAGGTTGATGGTGTTATATAAGGAAGATTTAGGCGATCGATTTCTACGTTAATTTTGCGGATTAGAAAACTTGTAACTTCCTCATGGTCTCCGTTTGGATTCATCTCAACTATCACTCCATTTCGTAGCTCGAAACGTCCTTTGCCATCGGGATACCACTCTAGGAATTCTTCAAATGTTAGTAGTTTGGCTGTGGTTTGAATCATGTTGGCACGGCCTCTTCTTTTTAACTGGAATCAGTAAATATCCAGTTGGATAATTTATTGTATCATTCTTCATAGGACTTACGCACGGGTAGTCAGAAACCGGGTTTTTTCGACACTACTTCGTTGAGGCCAGCAGATTCGGCCAAAAACCCGGTTTCTTGTCGAAGTGCGCCCGAGTAGTCAGAAACCGGGTTTTTTCGACAATACTTCGTTGAGGCCAGCAGAAACGGCTAAAAACCCTGTTTCTAGCGTACCTTACTGACTAAACTGTTGAGCGTAGTAGCCAGCATATCGATCGCCCTTTTCCAGCAACTCCTCGTGCGTCCCAGATTCGACAATTCTGCCTTTTTCCAAAACTAAAATGCGATCGGCTCTCCGCACAGTAGCCAAACGGTGCGCGATAATAAACACAGTGCGATCGCGCATCAATCTTTCCAGCGCTTCCTGCACTAAACTTTCGGATTCCGAATCCAGCGCCGATGTCGCTTCATCCAAAATCAATATTCTGGGATCGAGCAAAACTGCACGGGCGATCGCAATTCTTTGTTTCTGTCCCCCAGATAAATTTACACCCCTTTCTCCTACCCAAGTTTGATAGCCCTCGGGAAACTGACTAATAAATTGATGAGCGTTAGCAATCTCCGCAGCTTTTTGAACATCTTTCAGTTCATAATAAGATTGACCGAAAGCGATATTTTGAGCAATTGTACCCGAAAAAAGAATAGTTTCCTGCGGTACAATTCCGATTTGCCTCCGCAGAGTATTTAACGTGACATCTTGAATATCAATACCGTCAATTAAAATCTGTCCCGCTTGCGGATCGTAGAATCTGGGTAATAAGTTTACTAAAGTAGTTTTACCCGCACCGGATGCACCCACGAGAGCAATCATTTCTCCGGGAAGCACCAACAAACTCATGTTTTGCAGAATGGGTGTCTCTGAGTTATAGGCAAAATTAATATTGCGGTATTCGACTTTTCCGGTAACGTGGGGAAGTTCAATGGCACCCGCTTTTTCGACTACAGCGGGTTCAATTGCTAATAATTCAAAAATGCGATCGCTAGAAGCTTCTCCCTGCTTAAAATCCCCGTAATTAGCAGTTGTAATAGCAATGGGGTCAATTAAAAGTGCCACCCCTGCAATATAACTGATAAATTCAGTACCTGTAAGATTTCCTTGAGAAATTTGCCAACCTCCCAAGAAAAAGAGCAAAATCACGCTCATCGCTTCCAGAAAACCAACTACAACGAACTGAAGTGCTTTTATTCGTTCTGACAAATACTTAGCGCGGCGGTTTTGTTCTGCTTCTTCTGCAAAGCGGGCAATTTCGTAGTCTTCAGCCACAAATGCTTTGATTAAACGAATGCCACTAAATACTTCTGTCAGCAAAGCGGATAAATCAGAGATGCGATTTTGACTTTGACGCGAGTAACTCAGCAGTTTTTCGCCAAACCAGCCAATTAAAATAGCCATCAGCGGTGCAATAATTAATGCACCCAAGGTTAATTGCCAGTTGAGATAAATCATATATCCCAGGACGGCAATTAGCTGCAAAATACAAGGAATAAACTGATGAAAAAATTTATTTACGACTTCGCCAATGCGGTCAATATCTTCGGTGAGGCGGTAGGATAAGTCTCCGGTTTTGGCAGTTTCAAAGTAGCCGAGATTGAGTTTTTGCAGGTGGGAGTAGACTTTTTTGCGGATTTCTAAAGCAATAGTCAAAGCTGCTTTTGCCATCAGCGTATCTTGACCGTACTGGGCTGTACCGCGAAGTAGAAATATAATGGCGCTGAGTGCAGCAATTTGAGCGAACCCTTGTAAATCTCCTTTACCTATAAATTTGGCTGTTTCGCCAACCAGCCACGCTATAATCGGCCAAAATACGGTAAATACTACGGTACAAGCTAATGCTTTACCGATGGTTTGTTTTTGGGGACGGAGGTAGGGTAAGATTTGCCAGTATGTCGATCGAGTTTTCAAGATATTTTGCCCTCGCAAATTCTGTTTTTGGGGATCTCTGCAAGAATATTCAAACTTCGATCCCCCCTAACCCCCCTTAGTAAGGGGGGGACAAGATTATTATTCAAAGTCCCCCTTTTGAAGGGGGATTTAGGGGGATCTCTGCGTAAGTCATAGAGATATCTGAGCCAAAACATGATAACAGTGATCGGGCAAATCTCAACAATCATTCTTCACCGAAAGCATCCGGGATACAAAGCCCCCGGATTCATCCGTGGGTTAACTGTCCAATTCTTCAATCTAAAATCTAAAATCTAAAATCTAAAATCATTCCTGACCGTCGGCATGAGTAGCCTGTACTTTAGCCCCCGCGACAACTTCGCCCCGAAAGGCGGCTGACTCTCCGGGCGCAAGAGTAACTGGTTGAGCGTAGATAAATCCGTTGTCAATTAAATTGCCTGACTCGTCCAAAACTTCATAATTGACTTTGACATTCTTGATTATTTTGCAGCCTTGATTAAGGACTTTACCGCTAAAAAAGTTGCCGTCATAATTAGTCGCTGCAATTGACACCTTCGCAGCAATGTTGGAACCGGGAATGCAAGTTTGGGAATTTCCTAAAGATGGCTGTTTCTCGCATAACTTGCCTAAGTCTATTGTTTTGCCGTCGGGGGTTTTCATGTAGCAAAACGGCTCGTCAATTTCGGAGTTTTGGGCAATTGTATTTGTAGCGTCTGCAATCAAAAGGCGAGCTGATATCGGGGACATTAGTAAACTAGATAAAGCTACTGTTAAATGTAAATAAATCATACTTTTTTAGGCAAGTTAGGAAATTAATTTTACAATATAATGCAGCTAAAATTAGGCTAGCATATCTATATGTATGGCGCGTCACTCTCATGCTGCATTGGGCTATGATAAGACATCAAACTTTATAAAGTAAAGTAAAGTCATGGTCGTTACTCAAGATAACCCAGGACAAAAACGTTAGAACTGATTGTGGTGTTCTTGAGCAGGAAAGGAGAGCACTTGACCTCATCCCACGTTCTCAAAATTGTAGCGACTGCCGGCAAGCGGGCCGAGGTTGAGGGGAAAGTTTCGCCGCACTCGCTAAGGCATTCTCCCGCCAGTCAGGCATTGAATAGGGGTGTGCCCATCAACTTGGTGCAAGCAACATTGGGACACAGCTAAATTGAGACGACGGGTCGCTATCTTCACGCGAACCCTGCTGATAGTAGCGGGTTGCATCTGCTGGTGTAGGACTAGGGCAGCAGAACTATAACTGCTTTCTCCACTACATCTTTTCAAACATGGCGATCGCTATCAGTATATAGGAATCCTAAATGATTTGCGTAATTATTGTAGGGGCAATCCCCCCGTGGTTGCCCCGATAGAGAGGGGGTAGGCACGGGGGCACTACCCCTACAAATTTATCTGAATGATTTAGGATTGCTATACTGCGTTGGAGTCTTCATCAACTGCTTTCAAGTGATGTCAATGCTATGGCAACACGCTATTGAAAAACTCCTAAAAGGGAAGTGATGGACGGGTACGGTCAAAAGTTACTCTGTTCTACCCGATCGCACGCCTGGAATTTTGAGTCGGATACGGTAAAGACCATTACTTGCAGTTCGGCAATTGCATTTTTCAAGCAAACTCGGCGAGATCGGGGCTGTAATCTTTAGCCGATATCAGATGCCAATTGGTATTACCAACTAGCCTTAAGACCTGCTCGTGATACTGTACCAAAGTCGGACGGTGACCGACACTGATAAAGGCAGTTCCTGTTTCTTTGAGCAACTGATAGAGCCGTCTCTCGTTAGCCACATCCAATGCACTCGTTGATTCATCCAAAATAGCGTAGCGAGGTTTAGTCAGCAGTAGGCGTGCAAATGCTAACCGTTGTTGTTCTCCTAGTGACAAAACATCAGCCCATTCCAATTCCACATCAAATCCACCTACCCGTTCTGGCAAATGGGAAAGATTGACTTGTTCGAGTACTTCGTGCAGTTGTTCATCAGTAACTTGACCGCTGGTGTTGGGATATAGCAATTGGCTGCGTAAGTCCCCTAGCAGCATATAAGGCCGTTGGGGCAAAAACAGCGTTTTCTCCGGTTTAGGACGGACAATGCAACCCGTACCCCCATTCCACAATCCTGCGATCGCTCGCATTAACGAACTCTTGCCAGCGCCAGAAGGTCCAACAATCAAGACGCTTTCACCCTGCCCCACCTTGAAAGATAAATCTCTAACTAAGATTCGCTCATAGTTAGGCGTCTCTAAGGTAACTCGTTGGAGAGCGAGATAGTGCTGTTCCACAACATCAATCGTTGCCATGCCGGCTCGAGGTGCTGCCATTTGCTCGGACAGAACCCGATCAAATGTTCCTAAACGATTAATCTGAGTGGTAAAGTTAGTTAGCATATCAAAATTCTCGGCAATAAAGCCCAGGGCACTTAAAATAGACACAAACGCTCCAGAAGCTTGCGTTACCTGCCCAAAATCTATCTGACCCGCAAAGTATCGATGAGCTAAAAAAACTATAGGTAAATTTGTAAATATCATCCCTGTTCCTTGGGTAAAGAAACCAAGGTTACGCTGCAAGACAATCAGGTTATTAAAATTATTCAATACTTCATTAAATCGCTGTGATACTGCACTAAATTCACGCTCTTCACCTCGGTAAAAAGCAATGGATTCACTGTGGTCTCGAAGATGAACCAAACTATAGCGAAAATTTGCTTCTCGTTGTAATTGATTGAACTTTAATCTACTTAATCTCTTACCTATAAAGATAGTGAAAACAGTTCTAAAAACAGCCAGTATAAATACAACTAAAGTCAGTGCCTTGTCAATTGTAAAGAGAACGCCGAGAAAAGAAATTATTGTGACAACTTGGTTGAATAATAATCCCCAAATATCAATATTTTGCTTAACAAACAAATTAACGTCTTCAGCTAAACGCTGATCGGGATTATCAACCTTATCATTGAACTTAATTTTGTAGAAACCTTGATTGCTAAAATATTTCTTCAGTAAGTGATTCGTTAGCCACTTTCGCCAGTAGAGTTGCAGTACATTTTGCGAATATAAGAAGAAAACCATAATGGGCGTGAATATGGCAAACAGACCCAATAGCATCAGCCACATCTTATAGAAGTCTGAAACATTCTTTCCCGTGACTGCATTCATCAAGTCCCGCATAATATAGCTCTGGACTATGCCCACAGCATTGAAACCTAGCATTAATAACATTATGAGGGCGAACAACCCCCTAGCTCCCCATTTTTCTGTGGAAAAGAAGTAGGGGTTTGCGATAGACCAAAACTGCTTTACCGACTGCTTCAATTGATTCATCTTTTCTTATGGGTAGGAAAAATTGTGCTTTGGTGGAAACTACCTGTAGCGGATGGGGCAATTCTCATCCTTCTTGTCCATCAGCGACACCTGGTATGGGTGATGCTCCCGTGGTACTTCCCTAATGATGCTCGGATAACTTCATGATTTCTATCTTAAGGTAGATGACACATCTTAAACCTCAGTAATTTTACTGGTTAAACGGAACTTACCCCGCACACGGGGTAAGTTCCGTCTGAAACCATTGCGAGGTGAGACTTGCCCGGAGCCTCCAAGTCTTTTACATGACTACAATCTCTTACAACCCTTATGTGGCTGGGTTTTTGCTTAAATTTATCTATAAAAAAATACTCTCGCCCTAAATATTGAGTGAGAAAATCTTAAATACATGACTACGGTTTGTCGGCAGTCAAGTCGCTAAAACCGAGACGGGACAAAGAATACAGCCCACAGAACTACCCCCGCAGGGGGTAAGTTCCGATTTAAAATCAGTAAAATGGCTTTAAGCTGTTGGGCATCTAAATTGTATTTTTGGGCGGGCTACAAGCCCACCCCACAAGAATTAGATGCACGGGCTAGGAGCAACGGCAAACAAGCATTAAATACGCACCTTGCGAGATTATCTAATACTCGGCTTTCTATTCCTAAGATTCTGCGCTCCGGGAACTTTCCGGCTGGGACGGCGATTGTTCAAATTACTCGCAGTTCGAGCATTCAAAGCATCAGCAGAAGGTATCAAACCCAAGTCTTGCAAAATTTCAACAGCCGCCCTTTGTCCAGTTTCGCAACCGCCTTCCATGTAACCTTGATTTTCCAGCGAAGTGTGTTCCCCGGCAAAATATAAATTGCCAACTCGTTCGCCTTCAACCCCGTACATTTGCGTCCACTGTCCGACTAAATAGCAGGAATAAGAACCTTTAGAAAAGCGTTCTCCCGGCCAATAAGCTCGCACAGCTTTGCCCGATCGCAAATTTCTCACTCCGGGAAAAACTCTTTCAAATTGGTTCAAAAATCTTTGTGCTTGGTCTTCGGGAGTTCCGGCACCGATCGACAAACCCTGCTTTCCTCCTGTAAAATTAGTAACTAAACCGTTAGGAGTAGCAACAAAAGGCGTAGCTTCCCAGGTACTCTGGAATCCTAAATCGCTATAAACAGAAGCAGTCGATCGATAAGGTTCCCGCCAAATTCGGCTGCGGTAGCCGGTAATTAACTTAGAATTAGTACCGTAACCCAATTGCTCGATCGCCCTACGCTTCGGTTGGGGCAAAGGTACGTTAATTTTAACGTCTCGCAGAGTGCTGAACGGCAAAGTTAACAAAACTCGCTCGTAAGTGCGCTCGAAGGCGCTTTGTCCCGATCGCAAATTTACCCGATAGCGGCCATCCGGCAAAAGAGTAATCGCTTCCAAAACCGTCCCCGCCTCGATCGAACCAGACAATTGACCCGCCAAACGGTTGATAATTTGACTATTACCCCCGTCAATTTGATAACGCTCATCGCTGTTGCCGTACAATTCAAAACTGCCCGGTTCAGAACCGATTAAAAACAGCAGATTTAACGCCGACTGTTCTTCAGGATCTCGACCGTATTCTCCCGTATAAGCAATGCGGAGTAGCTGCCGGACAATCGTGCTAGTCTCAGCTTGATCTACATATTCAGCGATCGAAAGATTGTCCAATCTTTCCGCTGCTTCTGTAAAATCTTGATAGCTAATTTCATCGCCAACCGCCTCCAAATCAGCAGTAATTTTACTCGCTAGCGGCGCAAAATCTGCGATTATTTGCTCAAGAGAAAAGCGGCGCCCTTGAAAGAAAAAAGTATCCTTCACCAGTCCACTCTGCACTTGGGCTAAGTCGATCGCCCGCAAACCCAATTCCGTCGCCAGCGAGATTAAATTAGTGTGGCCGGTGTCAATAAATTCTCCCCCCAGATCCGCCGGAATCAGCGTTCCAGCCACCTTGGGAATAGTGCGAATCCGCCCCCCCACGCGGTTAGTTGCCTCGATTATATCGGCGCGCACGCCCGCTTGGCGCAAGCGATAGGCCGCCGTCAAACCCGCAATCCCCGCACCCACAACCAAAATCGGCGATCGTCCGCCCTGTTGAGCAAAAGCTCCCCCTCCCTCCCTGGTAAAAGTCGCAGCAGCCACAGCCCCCGCAGCAGCTAAACCTCCGTGCAGCAAGCGGCGCCGAGATATGGGAGAATTGGGAATGCCAGCGCTCAGCATCCCCAGCAGTTCATCAGCCGGAATGCCCGTTTCCCTTGATTTCTGAGCAATACTCGCAGCGCGGCGCAGCATTGCCATCAGTCCAGATTTAGCCATAATTAAGACATCCTCACAAAACAAAACTTTGATGTAAACTGGATTCTCGATCGTGCAATTTCCAGACTAAAGTCCAGAGAGATTTTTTTAATAATGCTAACCCTCAGAACACTGTTCGACAGCAAATTTTATCTCGAAAACAACCCAGATGTGGCCGTAGCAGTTGCCAGAGGCACGGTATCGAGTCCCTTCGATCACTACCGAAAAATTGGCAAATTTGAAAATCGCGACCCGAATGCCCTGTTCGACGCCAGCTATTATTTAGACACCAATACAGATGTAGCGGTATCAGCCAAACTCAATGGCTTTTCAGCAGCCGATCACTTTATTAGATTCGGTCAATTTGAACGACGCAACCCCAACCCTTTCTTCGATGTTGGTTTCTATTTAGCAAGCAACCCAGATGTTCAGACAGCAGTCCAAACAAATCAATTTACCCCTTTTGAACACTACTTCAAAGCCGGTCAATTAGAAAACCGCAAAGCCAGCGTTTTCTTCGATCCCAGCTTTTATCTAGAAAAATATCCGCTGGTAGCAGCAGCAGTCAATAGTGGCGCAGTTAAAAGTGCGATCGACCATTACATTCAATTCGGTCAACAAGAAGGACTGTTGAGCACTCTCCCCGATCCCGCCGACAATTTGAACGCAGCAAAAAGCCTGGGCATTCTCACAGAAATTCAAACGGCGAGCGATTTGGTGGGAGCAGCGGAACCAGCCGACATTTACAGTTTCATCCTCAATACTCCCAGCCTTTTCAGTGTAACTGTTGACGGTTTGAGTGCAGATGTTGATGTTGAATTAATTCAAGATCTCAACGGCAACGGCGCAGTTGGATTAGATGATCTTATTGCTTCGTCTAACAATTTAGGCACGGCTTCAGAAACAATTGTCAGCAATGGGGCTTTACCTGCGGGGACTTATTTTGTCCGCGTTTCTCAATTTCAAGGCGATACAAATTATGACTTGAGATTGCTAGCCGCTCCCTCAGTAATACCGCCCCAATTTTAAATCAAAATAACGTATATAGCAAGCCTAAATTACCCAAACCACCCCAGACTTCTCCTCACTTCTCCTCTCTCCCTTCGCGGTCTTTGCGCCTTCGCGGTTCGTAAAAAAACATCGGGTTTACAAAGGATTTAGACTTGCTATAAAACAGGTTGCAAAAAGGGCGAGCGACAATTTGCCCAGGTTTCACTTATTAGTTGCTGGCCCGCTGGGAGAAGGCAAAGATTGAACAGGTGTCGGAGGCCAATTAGAGCGACTTCTGGTGAGAGTAGTAGACACCAAAGCATAGCCCAAAACAGCAGGAAGCACGATCGCACTCAGAAACACGATCCCCGCAGCCCAAGTCATCGTATTCGAGATCGGGCCGTAATGAGTGCGGTAAGGGTCAAACGTTGGTAAATTCTGCCTCGGGGCATCCCGCAGCGCGATCGGACGTTTGAACCGCACCCGCCTGTCGTCGAGTTTTTCGAGCAAAATCCAGCCAGCTTCCGCCTCTTCCCCGCACAGCTTGTGAAAAATCGCAGGATTGCGGAACAAATCGTTGCTAGCCCGCACAATCTTGTACTCCCAAACCGTCAAATCAACAGAATTGGGATCAGATTTAAGATTGCCCTTGGAGCGCGCATTTTCAGGTGCATTAAAATTATCCTCTTGAGATTCGTACCGAGTCAAAACTTCCTCCTCCTCATCGCATTTTTGCCCCGCATCTAATTGCTCGTGGCTCACCAAAAGACCCACAAGCGCAGCCCTGGGGGGGTGACAACCCACCCAAAACCCATAGCTAGTAAGGATTGAGCCAACTTGTGGTAAAAAAAGATAGGCAG
>NZ_JAUBSD010000111.1:0-21146 GCF_036704575.1 Microcoleus sp. K5-D4 | reverse complement strand
TTCGGTTCACAGGTATAAAGTCTATTGGCGGTTTTTTGTCAAGTACAATTTATACCAAATTAGATGAGCTTACCCTGTCCATCATAGGCCTGTTGAGGATTAATGCTCTTGCTGATAAGTACAGCAAAATACCATTACAAAGATGCCAAATAAAATGGGTGCCAGTTGAAAAGTAAGGACAAATTGCCTGATCTAGAGTGCGGAATGTAAGGGCTAACAGGAATACCCCCGATGCTGCTAATAGAACAAATGGCTCACGCTTTTGCTGCTGATAGTGATATACTCCAAGCCCTAGTAACACTAAAAATGCAGGAGCATAAGAGAGAGAACCGTTGAGAACATTTGTAAACTTATTGCTGAAGTTGCTGGCAAAGAAAAATCCTACGAGCAATCCTCCTGCATATCCATATTTCATTCTAACTACTTGACGGCTATAGAGCCATAAAAACCCAAGCTGAAAGAGCATAATAGGAATCACATCTAGTAATCTTGCCCATTGTGTCGCAAATGTATGAAATAGGGCACTTCCAATACCAATACTGGTGGCTAAAGTAATCAATATCCAAACACCAGTGGGTACTTTTTGCTCTCGCCGAGCCAATTGAAAAATAGCCCAGGCTGCAATGAGGAAAGAAATATTAGATAGAGCATTTAGTGGTTCACTCCATAAACCAGGCATGGTATAGCCTTTCTCAGAAAGATGAGGTATGATGTAACTGACTTGAACGAAGTGAAAAATATAGAACCCGAAAATGTCATGCAGATATAATTAAATGAGCGCTCACAGCATTTGCTCGACCCACAGCCTTCACTCGACTGACAACTATCAATGATTGTATAAAGTATCACACATTAGTAAAAATGAAAACTTATTCGATTGATTTTAGACAAAAAATTATGGATGTATACCATAATGAACCGCTGTCACAAAGAGCAATAGCCAACCGTTTTTGTGTAGCGCTTAGTTTCGTCCAAAAACTGATCAAACAGTATCGTGAAACCCAAAATATTGCTCCTCGAACAGAGCGATGCGGAGTCAAATTAAAACTGAATGCAGAACAACTCCTGATTTTAGCCCAATTGATTGAAGAAAATAATGATGCGACTCTCGAAGAACTCCGTTATTTACTCTACCAAAAAATTGGGTTTACCATCAGCGTAGCAACGATGGGAAGAATGGCAAAACTCTTAAACATGACCTTAAAAAAAAACTCTCTTCCCGTCAGACAAAGGCACTGACCGAGTTCAGAACCTGCGATACGAGTTTTGGCAAAAAATTCGACAAATTTGTTTGAAAGACTTAATATTCATTGATGAATCTGGAGTAAACTTGGCAATGGTTAGGTTATATGCTAGGTCTCTAAAAGGTTCAAGAGCCAAGGGGCCAAAACCGAATAAACGCGGCAGAAATGTCTCAATAATTGGAGCTATATCGGTCAACGAAATCCTAACATCCGTCAATTTAACAGGTACAACTGATACAATTACATTTGAGGCTTTTATTATACGAAAGCTAGTACCAAAACTCTGGAAAGGTGCTTGTGTAGTGATGGATAATTGTACTATTCATACCGGAGAAGAAATAGAAAAAGCCATCAAAAAGAAAGGGGCAAAATTAATATACTTGTCCCCCTATTCTCCCGACTTCTCACCAATTGAACATTTATGGTCAAAACTCAAAAACATTCTCCGTTCTATCAAGACGACTAATTATCGAGAATTAGCAAAAGCGATAGAGTTTGCCTTCAATGAAGTTACATTATCCGATATGAGGAATTGGTTTACTCACTGCTGTTATTGTACCTCATCTATCTGAGAAACGCTATACGTTCGCAGTAAATATCAATGAAATCATTCATCTCATGTCACTATTGTGGGAGTAGACTCAATACTAAAGCCAAAGTGTTAAAGTGAACAAAAAAAACTGTCTCTAATTTAATGACTGCCCCAATTTCTCCCCATCGCCGTTTTTTCAAATATCGAGTTGCCCTGCTCATCAGTATAATCGTGATTATCCCTTTAGGTTACATAGTGAGATTTTCTCGCGGCCCTGCACCGGAATGGTTCAACGACTCTTTTGGGAGCATAGCTTATGAGGTATTTTGGATTTTGCTGGTTGTTCTGATATTGCCGCGATTTTCGCAAATTAGGGCGGCTGTAGCTGTGTGTCTAGCTACCTGCGGAGTAGAGTTTCTCCAACTGTGGACACCTCCGTTTTTACAAGCAATGCGAGCTACTTTACCCGGA
Organism: Microcoleus sp. K5-D4; assembly: GCF_036704575.1. Classification (NCBI taxonomy): domain Bacteria; kingdom Bacillati; phylum Cyanobacteriota; class Cyanophyceae; order Oscillatoriales; family Microcoleaceae; genus Microcoleus; species Microcoleus sp. K5-D4. Next base: position 18,899 of record NZ_JAUBSD010000111.1, on the reverse strand, counting down.
AGGCTGATTTTGGGAAATCACTTTAGTTGGTCAGATTTTATCTCTTATTTTGTAGGGAGTTTTTTAGGTTGGTTGTGGGTGCGATGGCTTCATTTCACTTGTTTCCGCTTGTAAGTTGTACTGCATTGAAATTGTATATTTCCCTGACCAGATCCAAATTTGTCACATCCTATCCCCATCGGACTTTCTCCCCATCTCTCGAATGCCATAGACAATCTAGATGCACAAAAGCTTAATGATATGGTTGCGATTATTTTCACTCAATTCTAAGCGATCGGGTTAACTTAGAATTGAGAGTTTTTAGGAGTTGAAGTGGGAGCTATATTTCCGCGATCTCGCCATAGCAACAACGGAATGCTTAACGTTCCTAAAATCATTACAACTACAGTCAGAATCCCAACTAGCACACGATTTGGGCGATAATCACCTCGCTCAATTTGCCAGAATACTCGATTATAACGCCATGCTGCTAAGGCAATCACCGCAATCCCCAAAACTACCAGACTCAGCCCTAAAGTTTCTGAGTTGAAGAAGGGAGGGGAGGAAACTTCTTGCTGAGTCACTGTAGCTTGAAATTGGCGGAGAAATAAACTGAACCGACTGATCGCAAACCCAAAACCAATTAAAGCGAGTGAAGTTCGTAGCCATGCAAGAAACGTGCGTTCATTAGCCTGATGTTCCCGCTGTCGGTCTATTTTAGCACCCTTGTTCATCAACCCTACCTTTATAAAATATCTTAAGCTTTCCCTCGTTGATTATTGTTTTAGTTCAAATTATGGAGGGAAGTATCGGTATTGCGATCGCGATCCATCATCACCAAAAAAGATAGTATCAGTAAATCGACAAAAAAGCGATCGCCTCCATCTCATACCAACCGAAAAGAAGAGGACACAGCATTGCTGTGTCCCTACAAATGCCCCAGTTAAAATCCAGTTTAAAAAGACTTAGCCGCACCGCCGGACTGAGCCTTTTTCTCCAACCAATCCTTACCCAATCTAATTGTCACGTCGGACTGCAAAGAACCGGTACTCTCAACCAGCACATCTCCAAAACCCAAAAACTGGCGAATCGCTTGAGCACCTTTAATATCGCCCTGTTGAGCTACTAGAGTAGTTACCTCCAACGGTTCGGGCCAAGCTTTATAAACCTGAACATTCCGATAACCGGCTTGAGTCAAATTATTGACAAAAGCTTCAACAGCCGATGGATCGCCGGTACTATCTTGAATCGCCACCTTCAGAAAAGTCGAATCAGCATTCTCAATTTGCCAAGTATTTTGGCCGAAGTCAAAATGTTCTGCCACCAGAGTTTCGATGGCATATTGGTCTGGCAACCAAAAACTTGACTTGTAGTCCTTAGAATCGCTAAATTTGCCGGGAACCATCAACATCTGCACGCCAGTGCGATCGGTGTGAGTAGCAAAACCAGCTAAAGCTACCAATTCTTCTATACTCAAATTCGTGTCAAGGTGAGACTGAATCACCGATAAAATCTTCGGTAGTCGAGACAGCAAACCTACATTTACTTCCTGTTCCACAAAAGCCCGCATCAACAATTGTTGGCGCTGTACCCGCCCGATGTCGCCCAAATCGTCGTGCCGGTAAAGCAAATATTGCACGATTTGTTCGCCGTTTAGTTTCTGCTTGCCCGCCTTTAAATCTATATATAAATGCTGGCTTTCATCGGTATACTTCATGTCTTTAGGGACATTAATAGTAATGCCACCAAGTGCATCGACCAAACTTTTTATGCCTTGAATATTGACTGTGACATAGCGGTCAATTCCCACGCCGCCCAAGAGTCCGCTGACTGCCTTCGCTGACGAAGCTGGGCCCCCGTAGTAATTAGCTTCGTTTATTTTCACCTCGCCCCTGCCTTCAACATAGGTGCGGGTGTCTCGCGGAATGGAAAGCACGCTTAACTTTTTATTTTGAGGGTCAAACCTAACCAACAGCATGGTATCGGTTAAGCCCTTAAAGGAGTTTTCCCAAACTTCGTATCCGACATTTTTGTTGACACTTCCTTCGATGTCAGAGGTCAGAACTTTAAGTCCTAAAACTAAAATATTAACTGGCCGAGTCAGCTCGGGCATCTTCATGTTGAGCTTTGCCATGTCGCCTTGAGAAAATACTGCTGCTTCTTCAGGGCTCAACTTTTGTTGCTGAAGCGGCGTTGTGGAAAGGGAGACGGCTAGCAATGCTCCGGCTGTGGCTGAGAGCATGGCTACTCCAGCTAAACCAAAACCAAAACCCAGCCAGCGGCCTCGATGGGGCTGGGAAGCTTTTTTGGTGGCAGGTTGAGCAGTTGATTGTTGGATAGGGTCTTGATTAGGAATTTTTTGAGCTGGCACTGGCTTCCTCACACACAACAAAAATAAAAAAGATAATGGCAATATGTAGTATCAAGCTGAAGACGCAATCAATCAATAGGGTAGGGGCTGAAAATAACCCTAAATTATGATAAATGTTTGCCTACTACTTGCTCGGCTACGCGACTAATTCCGGGCAACCATAGCGGTTGACGCTTCCAGAGGCGAACCATGAGTCCCAGAGCAACGATGAAATAGCTGGTTGTTAGCAGGCTACTCATTAATAACATGGGAAGTGTCTGAGATTCCGCAGAAATCGCTCCAGCTTCTAAAAGAATATGTCCTAAGAGCCAACTAAAAGCAAGGGCAATTGCCAAGCGGCTGATGGCTTTGCGTTCGGGGCTGCCCTGACGGCGGTAAAGAGTCCACAGGGCGGGGAAAAAGCCGATGACTGGGATCATTAATACAAACAGACTGGCACGATCGAGTTCAGGATTTTCTAAGGGATGTGTATTTTTCATAATTCGCTACTCAAAATTTGCAGAAGGTCGGATTTTGCACAAAAGTTATTTGTTAGAGGCAAAATTTATATCCTAAACCAAAATTCGGAGATCCGGGCTGGTGCGCGATCGCCAAACTTGTCTGTCAGAGGTAAAATTTTTCTCCCCTCCCAATCTCGCGACCGATCGTTGGCAACTTTTCGACCCGGAGACCCGTATTTTGATAAACTGGATACAGCACAGCAGACAGGAGAACAGACTTAGCCATGACCCAATCCCAAAAATCAATTGTTATTGCTCCATCCATATTATCAGCCGATTTTAGCCGTCTTGGAGAAGAGATTCAGGCGGTCGATCGAGCTGGGGCTGACTGGATTCACGTAGATGTGATGGACGGTCGCTTTGTTCCTAATATTACTATCGGGCCGCTGATTGTTGAGGCAATTCGCCCGGTTACTACCAAGGTGATCGATGTCCACTTGATGATTGTGGAGCCGGAGAAGTACGTCGAGGACTTCGCTAAGGCTGGTGCTGACATTATTTCGGTTCACGCGGAACACAATGCTTCGCCTCACTTGCACCGCACCCTCGGCCAAATTCGGGAATTGGGCAAAATGGCTGGTGTGGTTCTTAATCCTTCGACGCCGCTGGAGTTGATCGAATACGTGCTGGAACTTTGCGATTTGGTGCTGATTATGAGCGTCAATCCGGGCTTTGGCGGTCAAAGTTTTATCCCGGCTGTTTTGCCGAAAATTCGCCAGTTGCGTAAAATGTGCGACGACAAGGGCCTCGATCCTTGGATTGAGGTGGATGGCGGTTTGAAGGGGAACAATACTTGGCAGGTTCTGGAAGCAGGCGCAAATGCGATCGTCGCTGGTTCTGCTGTGTTTAAGGCGAATGATTACGCAGCGGCGATCGAGGGTATCCGCCACAGCAAGCGTCCGACTCCTGAGTTGGCTGCGGTTTAATTTAAAAATTCGATCGTGTCCGTCAAGTTACCAATAGACTTCTCCTCTCAAAGCAGATTTTGAACAGGCAACGAGGGCCTGTTCCACGATAATTATGGGAGAAGTCTAATAAAAAAAGTGGTTTGCAGTCAGGACGAATAGTCATTATTAAAAAATGGAAGAGCAAATTCTTCCATTTTTTTGTGGGCGATCGAGCAAAAGTATCGCCCGGATTGTGATGCAACTCAAGCTGTTTTACGATCGCACCCGCAACGTCAGGCGCACTGGATTCTCAATCGAGTGAGGAATGCGCCAGCTAAACAGCCATTTTTTAGTAATCGATTGAGGAATGCGCCAGCTAAACAACCATTTTTTGATGATTTTCAGCAACTCCACATCCGCCAAAGTCGAAGCCTCAGCATCCACAACTATGCGGCTGGCGCGCACCTTACTGAAGACAATTTCTAACACCAATTCGCCGTTTGTACCGGGCGGGACAGTCAGAGTTGCCAAGTGTTGGTTTAAACTATCGATCGCCACTTCATCCAACCCCGCAGCGCTAACGACTTCTACAGGTGATGTGCGGCGCCGGCGGGCTTTTGAGGGTGCGCTCTGGGCGCTGCAGGGGGCTGGTGCGGACACTTTCGGTTTCTCCATGCGGTTAAATTGGATACCGCGCGCTCGTTCTGCATATCCTCCAGGTGGGGGAGCTTGCATAAACATTGCAACAGGTTGGGAAGCTGGACTTTCCTGCACCATAAAAGCCGTGTTGCCAAATACGCCCTCATATTCCACAGTTTCCGGCATTTCTACCGGCACGTTCATCGAGATGGATTCCGTACCCGATTCGACGCGCACATCATCGCTGACAGCCACAAAAGCCGTGTACTGCGACAGAAGCTGATAGGTTAGCGCCGTTTCTGTCACTGTTTCCACCCCCACCTTGGTTTCGTACTGCACCATCTGATTCATCAAATCTTTAATGCGGTGCCGCCCCCAAAGCTGGGCAACTGCCGGATTTCCAGGATCGCTAAAGTCGATTTGGTAGGTTTGGACGTACTGGTGTCCGCCTGCACTAACCCCTTTTATCTGAAGTGTTCCAGCTTGGCGATCGCCCTTTTTTCCAAAGAGAACCAGCGGTTGTTCGGCAAATAAATCCGGCGCAACTGACGGATAAATTACCGGATTTTCGCCCTCTCCCTGCCAAGTAATTTCCAGATTTACCAACACCGGATTGTTGATTTGCCGGAAAAACTTTTCGACAAATTCGTTAACTGGTTCGTCATGCCGGATGATCCGCGAGATTCCCCGCCCGATTTCCGCAATGCGATCGAGTAAAAAGCGATTGACGGAACTCCCCGCACCGAAACTGTACAGGCGATTCCCCGATTTGAGATGTTGCTGCACTTCGGCGAGAACTTCGTTTTCGTTGCCGATGTAACCGTCGCTGAGGAATACCACGGTTCGCAAGCGCCCGGATGGTGCGGGAAAATCGATCGCCGCCCGAATCCCGCCCAACATTTCCGTACTATTGTCAGCGCGGAGTTTGTTGATATATTCGATCGCCTGTTGTCGATTTTCTGCTGTATTCGGTAGCGGTTGTTGGGAAAGTTGGCGCACGGAGTCGGAAAAATCCAGAATCGAGAAAGTATCCCCTGGATTCAATCCGTTAATAAATTGCCGCAACAATGCCTGACATTGCTGCAAAGGCGCACCGGATTGCGAACCGGAAGTATCGACTAAAAATACGACATCTTTCGGAACAATTTCATCAGTTTTGTACTCGATCGCCGGAATCAAGTAAACTGCAAAATGCCCGCCGCGAGCGTCCGCTTGAGTTAATACCGTAGATTGAGTTTTTCCACCCGCTATTTGATAGCGAACAATCAAATCTTTGTTGGGAATTGTATCTTGATTTGCCAACTGAATACGCACCCTCTGCCCATTTGTCTGCTCGCTTGCTAAGGAAGTTTGGGGAGAGTCGAAATATTCAATTTGCAGTTGGTGGGATGGGGAATTGACATTACGAATCGGTATGCCCGCCTCAATTTCCAGCGTCACGCCGATATCGTGTCCCGATCGCCTTCCCGGTGGCAAAATCGGGGCATTCAGCCGCGACGCATCGGGAACAATATCGGTATCGGAATTAACTGTCATTGGGGCTGGGACACTACCGCTGGCTGCCGTTTCATCCATCGGCGTACCGGGAATATATCGCGGCCCGACAACCATCGGAAAGACGAATTCATAATCGCCAGCTAGAAATTTCAAGCTGTCGGTATAGCGAATCGTGACATCGATTTCTTCACCGGGTTTGATGTTGGCAAGGGACTGGGTGAAAATATTATCTCGCTCTTGTTCCAGCAAACCCGCAGTCCGCCCTTCTTGTTTGGCTTTTTCGTAAATGCGCTGTGCTTCTTCGCGTTTTTTGATGCTGCCTTTAATGGTCTTATCGCCGATTTTTATTTCCATTTCATCTACCGCTGCTTCTGCCGGTAGCGGAAAAATATAGACGGCTTCCAGCGGCTTGGTGAAAGGATTTTCAAATTTTTGCGAGACTTCAACTCGCGATAAATTTCCCGCTATTTTGGCTCGGACTTCTGTATGTTTCAGGGGAAAAGCGAGTTTTTCTCCATCGGGGGAACGCACGTATAATCCACTGGTTCGATCGGTTGGAGATGTCACGGGTGTCATGAGCTTATTCCTCCATCAGTGATATATGAGTTGATCGATCGCAACACCATTATCGTCTCAGATCGATTTTTTGTATGCGATCAAGCAAAAGGACACGGTAATTCCCATTTGTGTCAACAATCGCCTGAAAACCTTTTTATCTCTGGTTCACAGCGAAGTCTAGATCCCCTGGCATCCCCCTGATACTCGCAAAACTTTGAGAAGATTCTTGTCCCCTCCGACGATCGGGGCGAACCTGGCCTTAAACGTCAAACACGATTCTGTGACTGGGTTTGACCTGTTGGGTGACACCCCGCTGGGCAGTGCCGTCTCCCTATCCCAAAATAATATTGTAGGAACACCGCACTGCCCTCTCCTAATTTCTTATTTCGAGACAGAGGCGAGAATGCTTTCCATCTCAGAAAGCTCGACCGCCCCGGAGAAAGTTTGGCCGTTCATAATAAAGAAGGGAGTCCCTTCAATGCCCAGTTGTTGAGCCAGTTGCACGTCTTTGGCAATGGCGGCTTCGGCGGCGGGGCTGTTGCGATCGGTGTTGAATTTATCTAATTTTAGATTGAGCTTTTGGGCGATCGATGTGTATAATGCCTCGCCTAACTCTTTCTGTCCTTCAAACAAAGCGCTGTAATATTCCCAGAATTTTCCCTGCTGTTGAGCAGCCCAAGCTGCTTTAGCTGCTGGCAGCGCTTGAGGGTGAATTGAAGTCAAGGGTAAATGCTTGTAAGCTAAAGTAACTTTGTCCTGGTGTTTTGCCATAAACTGCTTGACAGTATCGTGAGCGCGCGCGCAAAACGGACATTGAAAGTCAGAGAATTCTAAAAGTACAATTTGCTGCGAAGCTGAACCCGTGCTGGGAGAATCCCCGATCGAAGATTTGGGATTAGTTTTCATCTCCTGCAAAAATGACTGCTGCGCTGCTTTGAGAGACTGCTGCTGCTGTTGCTGGTACCCTTGTACCGACTCTAAAATTACTTGCGGGTTTTCGCGGATAACCTGCAAGACTTGCTCTTTCAACTTGGGATCGACTGAATTGCCAGCCGCTGACTGCGCGGGGGAACAACCGATAAATACAAGGCAACCTGCCAGGAGTACAGCCAAGCAGAAGGCTTGCTGGCTACGGAGTTTTCGCCAAATAGTGGATACGTTCATCTTTTTTTCTGATTCACGGCAACACTTAATCCTACATTTAATTTTGCGGAGTGTCAGGTATACCGCTGTTGACTGCTGTCGAGCTATTTTTAGCTTTGACCAATAATTAGTCATTGGCAATCGGTAATTCGTAGTCGGTAATTGGCAAGGGTTGTTAATCACCCGGACACAGACTAACCTAATAATAAAGATTTAAATCACGGGAGTTTATTATAATATTATAATTTCGCCTCAAACGACCCAATAAAAAAGGTTTGTAGTGATAACTTTAGTCCTGATCAGCTTCTGAGGACTCAAGTCTTAACGACAAACGCGCTCACGGTTATTTTACAGGACTAGATATAAAATATAAAAATAAAAGGGCGATCGCTCCAGCGATCGTCCTTTTATTTGCTGCACGTATTATCCGCTTTTAGACTTGTCTGAATCGAAGATTATTTGCGGTTGTTGAGCCATTTAGCAGCAACTATTCCCAAAATACCAGCAACAACTGGATTTCCCAAAAACTTCATCAAACTCGGCTGTTCGGCCAGCACTTCTCGGAAAATATCCGGATGATTGTGATAGGTAAACGAGGCCAGCTTGGTAACATCGTCAGCATTCATGCGGCTGGCGTGGTGGGTAGAAAGTCCTAGCTGCTTTTCCAATTGCCGATCGTCCAATCCTCTCTTGCCCAAATGCTTGAAGAATTCGCGGGCTACATCGTCGCGTTCATTTGGCTTAATTTGGGCGATCGCCTTTTGCAATTCCGGTTCCAACTGAGCCGGCGGGAGGGAGTCGTGATTCAGGGAACGCCCGAATAATTGTTTGCGCTGAGCAGGCGAAGTTCTCTGAGCAAAATCGTCAAAGTTTTCGTAATCTTCACCAGTTGTCTCCGGCATCATTTCTCGATCGCCCTGGGCTAAATCGTTCATGATTTGACGCTTGTAATTATCGCTGCTACTCATGGTAACTCTCTTCCAATCTACACAACATTTCAGTCTTAAATTGAGATGCTTTCGCCTTCAAAAAACTGCGGAATATTAAACCGCCACGCGGCTATCATTTAAGCTGGCTCACCAGGTCAAGACTTGTATTCAATCTGATTTGATTGCTGGTCGTACTTAGCAGTCAAAATCAGTTTTTTGTCAGGAGCGTAAACCAAAACACTTACATCCTGATTTGGGAAATTGCGGTGAAAACCTTGTGCTAAAGATTTGGCCAAATCTTTCACTTCAGTCGGGCGGACTTGCGGGGTAATAACAACTCCCAATTTGTTATTGTCGCGAACGTAAGCATCCTGAACCAGCCCCTTAGCCGTTTTTGTTACCCATTGACCAAAATCTTGACCTGCGGCGGTATTGCCACGTTCTAGCTGCGCGTAATAACCCTGACTGCCGCCAATTGCTACAGGTACATCAGTCGGTTTTTGGGTTGAAACGCTGGGCGCGCAGGCAGTCGTAATAGCCAGCATTAAAACCAAGAGTAAGCCCGCAATTATTTTGCGACTCTGCTGCAATAAACTCACCTTTTTTCCTCCCTTCTGAAAACAACTTGAATACTTGAAAGGGTCAGGTTGCTCGACCCTCTCAATTACTATTAGGCTTAGTCTAGTTTCTTTTTGAGCTCATCTTTTACATCTTCAATCGCGTGACCAGCTTCAGCTTTTGCCTGCTTGGCTTTGCCTTCTGCTTTATCCTTCGGGTCGCCAGTAACATTGCCTAGGGCTTCTTGAGCTTTGCCTGCGATGTTGTTGCCAGTTGCCTTTGCTCTATCTTCAGTGCTCATTGGTTTCTCCCTATCTGTATCTAATTTGACGTTTTTTACTTAATGAACTCATCATAGGTAACTAGGAGCTGCGTTGCACTCTACCTCTAGGAAGAAAGAATAAATAACAAATGGAATAGAAAATATGGAATATGGCATAGGGAACAGTTATTTGCAGTCTTGAACTAACTGCGACTTTCATACTTAATTATTGTTGTTTTTACCGTTTGTGCTGGCTGCAATCAAGTATTTTTGTAAAAAACTGTTGGAGGGTCGCGCGTGCGTGCAAGACTATTTTTTTCAACCCTAAAGAATTTATAATTTTAAAATTTTATTTAACTTTGCCTTAAAAAGACGGGTGTAGGCAAGACCCGATCTTACCCCCACCCGAAAAAAAACTATTAGTTTTAATCTACCTTGTGATGACACTCTTTATCTATTTTTTGCTGAAGTTCTTCTTTCAACTGTTCGACAGCGCGCCTAGTTTGAGCATCTTCTTGTTTTTGCTGACCGAGGGCTTTTTCTGTTTCCTCACCGAGCAATATTTCCCGCGATTTTGGTAGGGTGACTTGATTTTCGCTACCAATGTGGGTCGCGTTTTCTTCAGTATTCATTAGTTTTTCCCCTATTGTTTGCAAAAATTATTTTTAACAAGGGTACTTAGAAGTTAACCTTATATCTATGATAAGGGAAATCACGAAGACTTCCCTCTGTCTGAAGGGAGATAGGGGCTGGTGAATAGTTTTGAGTTTTGAGTTTTATAGTTAAGATAAATTACGGAAACTTCCATGAGCCCGAAAGGAGATAGGGGAAGGAGAATAGTGCGTGAGATAGCTTAGTGAGTCGCAAGGCGCGGGCAGTGAATGAGTTGGGGAAAGGGGAGGAAGGGGGAGAATTTTTTTGGGGCGCGATCGCCATAAGTACCTTTTGTCGTTTGTTTGATGAGGCTGTTTCGACATTTTTGATAGACTCCCCGACCGTCGCGGACGGAGATTCTAATTTATGGTTCATCGAAGTCCACTTGCTATCTCAGGGTGCATCGTCAATAGTAGAGGGGGTCTTCTCCCCACACTTTCCCTCTTTCGAGGCAGATTCCTCTTGCCCAGAGGTACCGTTGTGCCGCTCCATCCCTAGCATATTCATTCCCTTTTTCTGGATAATTAAAGTCAGTGAAGGAGTCGCCTCCTCCACGGCTCTCCAAAACGGAACGTGATAGTTTCCCATCATTCCGCTCCTCAATAAAATGGCTGTTGTCATCAGTACGTCGTTACCAACATATCGTTTTCCCACGCCCAAAGCCTTGGTTCCACTGGTGGCTTAGGTTTAGCACTTTTGCAGCTAGATTTGTTAGCGAGACTGCCATCCTTGGCAGTTTTTGGATCGTGGCAATGTCGATGGAGTAATTGTCAATTATCATACGATTCCCTTCCACCTTTCGATTTGGGGATTATGTGGTCAACCTCTATCGAATCTCCATCTTTGAAGTAGTTATCGCAGTGAGAAAATTTCCCTTTTTGTCGCTTGAGTAGTTTAGCCAGTTTTATGGGTATTTCGGGGTGTACTCCCATTCTTGAACTGGGAGCATCTCACTTTTGCAGCCAAGCTAGAAATTGGAATTTGGAGTCAGAATCCAGGAGGAAAGAGGAAGAAGGCAGGAGCCAGAAAAAGTTTTTTTACAAATATGAGATGCTCCCAACTCACGCGACTTATTTATTACTTGTGCAACTTTTATGGAGTGTCTTTTGTGAGTTTCCTTCCTGGGTCAATAATAGTTGGAAATCAGAAGATATTGCCATTAAGTTTGCTTGAGTTGTTTTGCTCAACAGGGAATTGTCTGATGTTGAATCTTAAGAAATAGAATCCGGGTTCTTCATTCAGGCTAAACGCATTCTAACTGGCACTCAATGTATGCTACAGTTAACATAGTTCGGCATTTTGGAGCAATGCTTGTAACTGTTCATACGCCCGACCAATTAATCGCTGTGTTTTTTTAGGATTTTCTTCAATATGATTCAGGATGTCGCTCAGGTTTATGTGTAAAAAAATGTCTTTTATGTTTTTTTACTACCTAATGTTACTATTTGGGAAATATCTAAAGAAGAGGGTAGTGCCCTAAAGGTAAGGATGGTTGAAATTCCTTGGCAGTCTGGAGTTCATTGATTTACTACCGTGTACAAAGATCCAAGTATCTGCTCAGGACAGGGTTCAAAGTGCTGATTATTTCGTTAATGTCTTGGCTTTGTAGCTGCAAAAGCATTAAAAAAGCCTAGATACTTCAGGTCTGTAAGGTTGGCTCCAAGCTCTGAAAGCCTTACATGAAAAGAGCTATGTCCACCCTTACCTAAATAGGACTACCAAGAAGAGTACCTAAAAATAATTGAAACCGAAATGCCTAATTTTCATGGATAATTTTTCCCCGAATACAGCCCGACTATAACTTAATTGAATTAGTAAAGCATTAGACAAAATAATATATGACCACTCGATTTTTTATATCAATTGAAGACCTAGACTATTTATGGCAGCTCCTTTTAAATGAAGGACAATTAATAATTAAATGGGATGGCCCAATCAAAAACAAGGGTAATCCTTGTATCACAGTTTAAATGTGCAACAGCTTAGAGGTGCTGCGCGCTTCTAAAAATCAAAAATTTTTGCAATGCCAGCACCACCAACTTTCTACTTATGGAATTGGTCAAGACTGAAGTATAGACGATTTATTGGAGGAAGGCTACTTTTCGGGACATCTTAGCCGTATCATCTGTTATTTAGTTCACCCTACTTCATGCCGTTTCACCTGAGTTCGGCTCAGTCAAGGCAACTGCTAGTCATTGAGCAGCCTGCACGTTACTCATTGCGACTTCCCCAATGCCTTTTGCACAATAGCTGTAAAAGTTACGAACAGGCAGAAACAATGAAAGCTACTGGTAAGGTATATACAATTGATTTGGCTGGAAATCAGTATCAAAGCCCTCGCTACTTGCAAAGTCGGGCGAGGATTAACTCCCTCATCGACCATTATATGTCATTGGAAATTTTGAGCGATCGACTTTCCGATCTACCCCAGCAATTTTCCGCCCCGCATCCCCGCCCTTGGGAACCCATAGATTGGCAAGGAATCAATCGCGACCAAATTATTGGTGTCAAGCCAGAAATATTTTTACAAATTTTGGCAAGTGCGGCAGAAATTGAAGCTCCCATCCGCAGCTACGGTAGAGAAAGTTGGTGCTACTTACAGCATATTTATCCGCAAATGGCGCGGTTTATGGGAGGAATTTTTGATGCCAATGGCAACATTTTAGAGATAGGTGTTTGGGAAAAAGAAGAACGCCAACATTGCCCGACATTTAGGAAAATTTACCAGCAACTTACAGGGGAAAAACTGCAAGTTAAACCGAACTCTGTGAATGGCTGTCAATCCACAGGTGACGCTTGGCAAGATACCTACAAACACGTGATTAGTCGCCTGAGTACCGAGTGGGGAGCTACTTCTGTTTATTTATGGTTGATGGTACACTCAACTGGGGCGTTGCAACAGGCAATTTCGCAGCCTTTACAGGATGAAATCAATCATTTGGCTAAGTTTTGGGGTTTCAGCCGCTGGGCATTCTCCCAGAGTTACTTCAATCAACTAAAAGGCTCTACCAAAAACCTGATTGCTTTGCTGAAGCATCATCAGATTGAACGCACGCACGGCAATGATGTGTTTAATACTTCACTCAGTCTCAAACAGATTTCTTTGGTGTTGGAATTAACTTTTACATTCACGCGAGTGATGGTGCGTCTGCGGCGCTGGAACCGCGAGCTCAGTCGCAGTTATCTCAGACATTTGTTTGGTACTGCACCGATGGTTGATGCACCGCGCAAGGTTGCTTAAATAGGACTTATGCAAGGGAGCAATTTTTACACAATTTGTGGGGATAAGGTGCGGTGTGCTTCGCCCTACAGATACTATCTGTGGGTAAGTCCTGTTAACAAAATTAAACCCGAATTGCAAAATTAAACGATCGCACTTAAAAGCCAATAAAAACCTAAAACTACCATAAATCATGCAAAGTACGATCGCCCTTGCCGACAATCTCCCCCTGACTGAAGCCGATGTGCGGATAGAATTGGCGATCGTACTTTATCAGCAGCACGCCCTCGGCGACTGAAACATTTAAGTGCGATCGGGCATCATTTTCAAGTTTTATGGTTCGGCTGGGGGTTCCCACTTACAGATAGACTCTGGCGAAAGAGGGCAAGTTTTGGGAGCGAGCGGATTTCCGCTGAGGGAGAGCCGAGTCAGGTTAGTCAAGGATGCTAGCGGTTTGATGTCGCCGATCTGATTGTCGTTGAGGCCGAGCTCAGTCAGGTTAGTCAAGGATGCTAGCGGTTTGATGTCGCTGATTTGCTTGTCGTTGAGGCCGAGCTCCGTGAGACTAGAAAGTTTCCGATCGGCCACATCGCAATCATTAGTCCCTGCTTCCTTCAACAACACGTCAACAGTATGTTTGGTTTCTGGACTCAAATCAGCTTTTTGGCGGCACTAATCCGCAAATGTTCGCCTATTGTTTCCCGGTTGCGCCCTCGCAACTTCGAGGTAAAGCGCATTTTCAGATAATGCTACGATAGCACTCAAAGCAACTACTATCTACCTTGGTAAATTCATCTGTTTCTGTGCAACTATAATTTTCATCATTTTGTATCCCTAATTTTCTAAATAGACAATGGCAGGTTGGCAAACTGTCACGATACTGCCATAAAGTTGTAAAATAACTGCGATCTTAAACTTATAGCCAATAATTTTATCTCCATAAACTCAGGAAAATACCCTATGAACGACCCAGCATCTTACACATTGTCTCAACTGACCGATCGCGATCGCGCTAACCTCAGTCGCCTGATCGATTACAGTTCCATCCAATCAGTACCCGAAATTTGGGCGATCGTCAAACAAAAATTCGGTCAAACCGTCGCCCTCCACGACCCCCACAGCCAGCCAGAAATCAAACTCACCTATACCGACCTCTACCAGCAAATCCAGCTATTCGCCGCCGGCCTCCAAGCCCTCGGCATCGAACCAAATCCCGAAGAAGCAGTCCCTCCCCGCGTCGCCCTCTTCGCAGATAACAGCCCCCGCTGGCTGATAGCCGACCAAGGTATCATGATGGCCGGGGCCGCCAACGTTGTTCGAGGCGCCACCGCCGACCCTCAAGAACTCCTATACATCATCCAAGACAGTGGCAGCACCGCCTTGGTAGTCGAAAACCTGGCATTACTGACAAAACTGCAACACCGCCTCCCTGATTTGCCCATTCAACTCATCGTCCTCCTTTCCGACGAAGAACCGGAAACCAGCCAAACCCTAAGCACAGTCAAATTTTCCCAAGTGATGACCACAGGGGCCAACCGTCCCCTCAAACCCACCAACCACAAGCCTCAAACCCTCGCCACCCTCCTCTACACCAGCGGCACCACCGGCAAACCCAAAGGCGTCATGCTGACTCACGGCAACCTGCTGCACCAACTCAACACCTTGGGCACAATTCTCCAGCCCGAAGGCGGCGACGGCGTCCTCAGCATTCTGCCCAGTTGGCACGCCTACGAACGCAGCGTCGAATACTTCCTGCTGTCCCAAGGATGCACGCAAATTTACACCAATATTCGCTATTTCAAACAAGACTTTAAAACTTACAAACCCCAGTACATGGTCAGTGTTCCGCGCATCTGGGAATCGATTTATGAGGCCGTACAAAAGCAATTTCGGGAACAGCCACCTAACAAACAAAAATTGGTGAATTTCCTGTTATCTTCTAGCCAGCAATACATAGAAGCCCGCCGCATTTTCCAAGGATTAACTCTCAGTTTGAAACCGGCTTCTGCTTCCGAAAAACTAATCGCCCGCACCAAAAGCATTCTGTTGTCGCCCGTGCACGCCCTCGCCGAAAAACTGGTTTACCAAAAAGTCAGGGAAGCTACAGGGGGACGCTTAAAATGGGCGATTAGCGGTGGCGGTTCTTTGGCCGCGCATATAGACAATTTCTTTGAAATAGCGAATATCGGCTTGTTGGTGGGATATGGTTTAACCGAAACTTCGCCGGTTTTAACTGTGCGCCGCCCTTGGCACAATCTTAAAGGTTCCGCAGGACAGCCGATCGCCCATACGGAAATTAAAATAGTAGACCCAGAAACCAGACAGCAACTGCCCACAGGCCAGCGCGGCTTGGTATTGGCGCGGGGGCCGCAAATCATGGCAGGTTATTATCTTAATCCCCAAGCGACTGCCAAGGCGCTCGACCCCGAAGGCTGGTTCGACACTGGCGATTTGGGCTGGCTGACACCGGGAAACGACTTAATCTTGACGGGGCGCGCTAAAGATACGATCGTCCTCAGCAACGGCGAAAACATCGAGCCCCAACCCATAGAAGATGCCTGCCTCCGCAGCCCCTACATCGACCAAATTATGCTAGTAGGTCAAGACCAGAGATCCGTCGGCGCCTTAATTGTCCCCAATGCAGAAGCTGTGCAGAAATGGGCAGAAACTCAGAATCCCCCTTTACACGAAACTGACTGGAATAGCAAGACAATCCAAGACTTATTCCGCAAAGAATTGAACCGAGAGGTGCAAAATCGCCCCGGATACCGCGCGGACGATCGCATCGGCCCGTTCCGGTTGATTCAGGAGCCATTTTCGATCGAAAATGGAATGTTGACCCAGACCCTAAAAATTAAGCGCCCGGTTGTGACGCAACACTACCGCGATATGATTGACGGGATGTTTTGAAATATTCGCAGGACTTGGGGAATGGAAAAGAAAAAATTATCCCAACACCCGAGTCCGAGTCCGAGTCCTCAGTCCTGGGCCATTAGTTCATGTTTACCAACTAATGACTAATGACTAATGCCTAATTCCTAATTGACAAGCAACAACTTTATGGAACCACAATTACTCTTGAAACGATCGATTAACGTTAAAGTCGTCGTTACTCCCCGCTGGAAAGAAGAAGCTCAACAGCAACTCCAAGCCCAAATCAACCAAATAGACTCTCAGCTACAACAGTTAGAAATGCAAGGGCAGCGGATGATTTCAGAAATCCAAAAGCAAAATCTGCAGCCCCCAGGCCCGCAAGTAATGCAGCAAATAGAAAACATTCAAGTGCAGGTGAATCAAAGAAAAAGCGAACTGCTAGAACAGAAAAACCAAAACCTGCAACAGCTTCAGCAAGTGCAGGTGCTAGACCTGGAACAAGAAGTGAGTCAAGGTCAAATTGACGGCACGTTCACTGTCGGGCTCGGAGAAAACTTGATTCAAAAAATGCAAGTAGAAATTCTCCTCCGCGACGGCATAGTCGAAGAAATTCGAGGTGATATTTAGAAATTGGTAAGTGGTAATTGGCGATCGGTAATTGGCAATTGATTTTGAGTCAACAGTCACACATCAAGAATGCGAGAGACTGGCATAATAATAAGTATTGCCGGTGGCCGGTCGCCAATGATCAATTGCCAAATACCGATTACCTATTACCAACACAAAAGGACTTTTTACAGATGATTCGCGAAGTTTTCATGCCAGCCCTGAGTTCGACAATGACAGAGGGCAAAATTGTTTCCTGGGTCAAATCCGCCGGAGACAAAGTAGAAAAAGGCGAAACGGTGGTGGTGGTTGAATCCGACAAAGCCGACATGGACGTGGAGTCTTTCTACGAAGGCTATTTAGCAATAATTATTGTACCTGCGGGCGAAGTTGCTCCGGTGGGGGCGGCAATCGCCCTAGTAGCAGAAACAGAAGCCGAAATCGCCGTCGCTCAGCAGCAAGGAGCCGCCGCTCCAACCGCAGCCGCCGCCGCTGCTCCCAGCCCCGCTCCTGTGAGCGCAGCTACATCGTCAGCAGGTTTGCAGCAAAATGTCAGCCGCCAAAACGGCCGCAGCGTCGTTTCTCCCCGCGCTCGCAAGTTAGCCAAAGAGTTTAAAGTAGATTTGAATTCTATCAAAGGCAGCGGGCCCAACGGTCGCATTGTCGCAGAGGATGTGGAAGCAGCAGCCGGCAAAGCCCAACCCGCTCCGGTTCAGCAACCGGTAACAGTCCCCGCAGCACCCGCACCGGCACCCGCAGCGCCCGCACCCGCAGCAGCCAAACCCGCCCCCGCAGCAGTCCCGGCGATCGCACTTTCGGGCCAAAAAGTAACGATGAATGCGCTGCAAAATGCGGTGGTGCGGAATATGGAAGCAAGTTTGAGCGTGCCGTCTTTCCGCGTCGGTTACACAATTACTACTGATAATCTGGACAAACTCTACAAACAAATTAAGTCCAAGGGCGTCACGATGACGGCTATGCTGGCGAAGGCTGTAGCAGTAACTTTACAAAAACATCCTCTGCTGAATGCTTGTTATGTGGAATCGGGAATTCAACACCGCGCTGATATTAATGTGGCGGTAGCGGTGGCGATGGATGGCGGCGGTTTGATTACGCCGGTGTTGCAAAATGCCGATCGCCTCGATATTTATTCGCTTTCGCGCACTTGGAAGGATTTAGTCGATCGCGCCCGCACCAAGCAGTTGAAGCCTGATGAATACAGCACGGGAACTTTTACTCTTTCCAATTTGGGAATGTTTGGAGTAGACAAGTTTGACGCTATTTTGCCGCCGAATCAAGGCTCGATTTTGGCGATCGGCTCTTCGCGGCCGCAAGTAGTAGCTAATGAAGATGGTTTGATGGGAGTGAAGCGGCAAATGCAGGTGAATATTACTTGCGATCACCGGATTATTTACGGGGCTGACGCTGCATC
Organism: Microcoleus sp. K5-D4; assembly: GCF_036704575.1. NCBI lineage: Bacteria > Bacillati > Cyanobacteriota > Cyanophyceae > Oscillatoriales > Microcoleaceae > Microcoleus > Microcoleus sp. K5-D4. Next base: position 790 of record NZ_JAUBSD010000111.1, on the reverse strand, counting down.
TTTCTTGCAAGATTTAGCTAAATTGATTGAGACAAATCCTCAATCTTTGACGCTTTAATTCGTTGACTGTTGACTGTTGACTGTTGACTGTTCGCAGTTGACAGTTGACTGTTGACTGTTGACTGTCAATGGTTTGCCATCAACTATGTTAAAGGAGCTAATATAGAAAGCTTCCAACAGCTAATAGTTTATCAATTAGCTGAAAAAATATCAAACGAAATATAGTTTATTGTTAAAAAGTGGGACGACTTTGCGAAGGATACGATGGGCAAACAAATAGTGCGATCGGCTGATAGTGTTGGTGCTAATCTTGCAGAATGACATGGATGCTATACCTATCAAGATAATCCGCATTTTGTGAAAATTGCTCTTGGGTTCATTAAACGAAACAAGACATTGGGTGAGACTTGCCTACACTCGCAATCTTTTGACTCAAGAACAGAGCGATCGACTGCATCCATTATTAAATGAACTTTCACCAAAACTTAATGCCTATCTTAACTCATTAATACAAAAACCCAAAGGTTAACAGTCAACAGCCAACAGTCAACACTCAACACTCAACCACCAACTAATTACTCGATCGCACAGTCAAAACTTGCGGCGGCGTCGCATCCGGCGGATACAAGAAATCCACCTGCACCAAACGGCGTTCCCCCGGCTTCATATTCACACTCACCAAAGGTTCCCCCTGCTGTCCCCGCCGCTGCACGATGTGAATGTAGCGCGTCAAAGTCTTGCCCGTATCATCCTTAAACATCACCCGCACCGTACCTCGGAAAAATATCCG
>NZ_JAUBSD010000110.1:0-21203 GCF_036704575.1 Microcoleus sp. K5-D4 | reverse complement strand
AGCCTCACCCCCACCTGCGGAGCCAACGCCACCTGCGGAGCCAAAACCGCCTGTGGCTCCACCGCCACCTGTAGCCCCAACGCCACCTGCGGAGGCAAAACCGCCTGTGGCTCCACCGCCACCTGTAGCCCCAACGCCACCTGTAGAGCCAACACCGCCTGTAGCCCCAACACCTCCTGTAGAGCCAACACCTCCTGTAGAGCCAACACCGCCTGTTGATGATACCCAGGTACCGGCTGAAACTCAACCGCCCGCTGAGCCGGAACCGCCTGTGCCACCAGAGAAGCCCAGCCTGCCTTTGATTGGGATTATCGATAGTGGGTTTGCTGCGAACAATCCGGATCTTGACTACTCTAAAGTGACACTGGGGCGCGATCGCATTGACAATGACAACAACCCTTTAGTGTCGTCTGATGCAGAAAACGAACACGGCACGGCTGTTTGGAGTTTGATTGGCGCTCGCGCAGGTAATAATATTGGCATTGACGGTATTAACGATCGCGCTCCTGTTTGGCTGGGACGCGCCAGCGGTTCCGGGCAGTGGGACTTGTCGCTGACAGATTTTGTGCATGAAGCCAAGGCACAAGGGCAGCAGAATTCTATTGTCAACCTCAGCCTAGACTTAACTCAAGTTAACGGCGAGGGCAACGTGACGACGCGCTACGAGTTGACGCCCAGAGAACGGGCGGCTTTAGAATATGCTCGTCAGAATGGAGTGCTGCTGGTGGTTGCTGCTGGCAACGACGGTGGTGTGATGTCGGTTTTGGGTCAAGCTTCTCAAGAGTTTGACAATATTATTACAGTTGGGGCGTTTGACGGAGTGCGCCGATCGTCCTATTCCAGTTACGGCTATGGTTTGGATGCTGTAGTTGCCGAGGGGGAGAACGATCTAGATGCGCTTACGGGAACTTCTTTTGCAGCAGCGAAAGCGACTGGGATGGCGTCTGTTGTGTGGGAAAGCAATCCAGAGTTGAGCGATCGCCAAGTAATTGATATTCTCAAACAAAGTGCGATCGATGTCAATTTACCGGGTTGGGATCGGAAAACAGGTTTTGGATTGTTGAATTTAGATAAAGCAGTGCAGTTAGCGAAGGAAACTGCACCGCAACAAAGCACTCGTGCAGAATTCGCAACACCTGAAACTTGGGGTTACGAAGGGCTCGTGAAGCCAATGGAACGAGCTACTGCAGAGCGATTTAACGGCAAATCTTATGAGTGGCAACCTTACACGATTCAAGCCGGAGATAGTCTCAGCGAAATTGCCAGAGAAACAATGGGCAGCGCTGCTCCCGATTACTACAAATTCATTGCCAAACACAACAACATTTCCAATCCCAACGTAATTTCTGAAGGTCAAAAAATAGAGGTTCCTGTAGAAGTAGCGGCATCTGATGGCGGTGACAATTCGATCGAAAAGCCAGAGCAACAGTCACCTAATTCAACCTCTATCAACGGTCACAATATTGCTGGCAAATTCTATCCGGTTTACGACAAGTATCAAAGTGCGATCGGCAAACCCACTTCTGATGTCACCAACTATTCAGGTAATGTCAGCTATCAACTATTTGAGCGCGGTTCGATTGTCAGCAGTTCCAAAGGAACTTTTCCGATTTACGGCAGTATCCGCCAAGAATACTTGAAAACAGGCGGATTGGATGGTAGGTTGGGAGTTCCCAAGAGCGGGGAGATCGATCGGGGCAACGGCAACAAGATTCAATACTTTGAAGGCGGTCACATTTACTGGAATGGCAACAAGGCAACTGCTTACCAAGAGCCTGCTAAACCGTCCAATCCTGGTAACACTAACCCCGGAGGAAGTAACAACGGTGGCAACACCCCAGGCGGTACAATACCTGAAAAACCGCGAACTATTCCCGATGGCTTCGAGACTTTGCCTAGTGCAATAGGTGTTGATTTTTATCGCAGAGACTCTGACTACGTACAAGTTGTAGATCTAAGCAAAGGAGCCTCCGTCAACTTCCTTCATGGAGAAATTACTGAGGAGGGCAATAGTCCTGAGTTTATGACTCAAACTATTGATGAAGCTTGGTCGGGTTTTTCAGGAAAAAATCCTCGGCCTTTCTCTGTCACAAATGGTCAATACTTCGATCAGGGATTTTTGAGTAAACTGAACAATTTCGGGTTCGGGGGCTTCTTCGGAGATACAAGCGCTCAAGTTATTCACTCTCTAAAAATTGAGGGGAAAGTAGTAAGCACTGGCGCTAAAACTCAAGAAGATGCAGACAGTTTACTAATGTTAGAATTGTTCGGCAATCTGGCAACTATCCAGGACTACGATCGGAATTTATTCGATTCATCTTCAGCCAAAAATATTCTGGTCAGCTACGATCCTATAGAGTATGGAGCATCACGGAATACGGAACAGGGAAGAACATTCATCGGTGTTGGGGATCTTCATGGTTCTGATGGGATTAATGAGAGTGTTTTACTGTTTACTTCTGACAAATCCACTCAAAATAATGCTGGTGATACTCTCAAAAATTTTGGAGCTAATAAAGTAATGATGCTAGATGGTTCTGGTTCGTCTAAATTAAATGTGAAGGGCAAAACTCTTTTGGAAGGAGACAGCAGAGAGATACCACAAACAATAGGTGTAGTAGGTGGGATATTCGGTCCGTATTTGCCTCCGAAACCTGGATTAATGGGTATTTGAAATTATGCGATCGCTTCTAGTCGATTGCCTCAAACTCACGTTTCGATCGTTGATGCGTAGGGGTAAGGTTCGCACTACGCACCCTACATATAGTCTCTGCGCGTAAGTCCCGATCGCTCAATATCCCGATCGCTCTAACGGCTGGATTTCAATATCTGGAGAAATCTCAATGGCTGCAATTCTGGCATTCTCAACTATCGTATTTCCCATCATTGTATTGTGTACAGCCTCAAACTTAGATTCTGCTTCCGCAATTTCTTCGTAGTGTACAATTACATGATAATATTTATTAATTGGTTCTTCAGAATCTGAAATTTCCACGGCGAGCGAATTTATATTCTGAGACTCTTCTGCTTTCTCGCGATACTCTTCGGCTAAATGTTCTAGAGCGATCGCGATCGCGTGTTCTTTCGTTTGTCCGTAAAAATTCATGGTATCATCAGGGCGATCGCTTAGAGACGATGAAATCTGACAAACATACTGCCCGTTTGATTGAGCGCTAACGTCGATCGCAATTGTTCCAGTAGTGCGATCGGGATTTATTTGGGTCATCTGAACCTCCCTATCTGATGAAATAAGGTTTAGGAATTACGTGCTAACTCTATCTGTAGAAAGCGCACGGTACACCTTACACCTACTTAGGGCTTGTTTAATAAGTTGGAAAAGTAAACACTCTATGGATTGTCTGACCCACAAAAGGTTGTCAGGTGCAAAAAAAAACAGCTAAAATAGGTCTGGCTGAATAAGTTATTGGCAATCACAAGAGCAATTGATTGGTAATTCAAGCCCTATTTACTATCTCCGTGAACGATGTAATTGTTAGCATTTCAAGCGCGGTTAATTAAGCTTTCACTGATTTTAACACCATCACCCTTCTGCCATCTGCGTTCATCCGCCTTCATCTGCAGTGCAAAAAAGAGCGATCGCCCTTACGACAAAAAGAGCGATCGCCCATTTCAATTCCTAGCCAGAAATCACCTCACTCAACAGATGAGCCTGAGAACCCTCAAGCCGCGGCCCGTGAATCTGCACCACCCTAGAAGCCAAATAATTGCCCCAACGAGCCGCTTGTGTAGAGCTCAAACCATTAGTAATTCCAAACAAAACACCGCCCGCAAAAGCATCCCCAGCACCCACAGTATCGATCGCCTTTACCGGAAATCCAGCGACATCAACAATCTGTTTGTTCTCCACTACCATGCAGCCTTTATCCCCATTAGTGATAAAAGCCAAATCCGAAATCTCGCTCATTTTCCGAGCGCACTCTTCCAAAGATTCTTCCTTAAAAAAGCTCCGAACTTCATCAGCATTACAAAAAATTACATCGCAATATTCCGAAACCACCTTGTGAAAATCATCAGCAAAGCGATCGACTAAAAAGCCATCCGAAAAAGTAAAAGCCACCTTCACACCTAGACGCTTAGACTGTTCCATCGTCTCAATGCTAGCCTTTCTCGGATCGGGAGCATCCCAAAGATAACCCTCAACATAACTGTACTTGCAGTGACTCAGGCGATCGACATCAATATCAGTCGCCGCCAGAGTAGTAGAAACACCCAAATTAGTACACATCGTGCGTTCCGCATCCGGCGTAGTCAGCACAACACAAGTACCCGTGGGCTCCTTCGACTCAGCAGCAGGATGCACGTTAAAATCAATCCCCGCCGCCAGCAAATCTTGCCGATAAAATTCCCCGTTAGTATCCTTAGCAACCTTCCCCGAATAATACGCTTTACCACCGCTTTGAGCCAAACCAATCATCGTATTTGCCGCCGAACCTCCCGATCGCATTTGCAGCGAATTGTGCTCTAAATCGTGCAAAATCCCCCCCTGCGTTTCCGAATTCATCAGCGTCATCCCGCCGCGATTCAGCCCGTGGCCGACTACAAACTCATCTTCCACCAATGCTAGGATGTCTACCAGGGCATTGCCTACGCCAAACACATCCACGGAACGGGAATCTTGATTGTTTTCTGTCATCAGTAATTTTTGGTTTACACTAATTATCAACTTTATAATAAATCGACTTTAACTCAACATCTATTTTCTTTAAGTTATCTTTATCTAAATATTCAAGCCCAAATCGATCTAATCCAAAATCCAAAATCTAAAATCGATATGACTGATACTTGTGTCCCACCTCTGATTCAGCAAATGTTGCAGCCCGGGTTTTACCCGCACGGGGTGACAGAACCAGTGCAGCTAATTCAGACTCACGCTTCCTTTGTTTTGCTGACAGGAGATTATACTTACAAAATCAAGAAACAAGTCAATTTTGGCTTTTTAGACTATTCAACCTTGGAGAAACGGCAGCATTTCTGCAACGAAGAATTGCTGCTGAACCGACGCACTGCACCGGAAATTTATCTAGAAGTTTTGCCCATTATTCAAATTGGGAATTCCTTTCGATTTGGCAGCAACTTACCTGCTATAAATCCGGCTGAAGTTGCTGTAGAATACGCACTGAGAATGCAGGAGTTTCCTCAAGATTCGCTGTTGCTTAGTTTGTTGGAGCGGGGACTGTTAACAGAGCAAATTATGGCAGACTTAGGGCGGGAAGTTGCCAAGTTTCACAGCACGGCAATTAGTAACAGCTACATTCGCACATTTGGCGAAGTCAGTCAGATTCGTACAGCAATAGAAAACAATTACCTGATTTCCCAAAAATATATCGGCGGGCCGCAGACTCAGACACAATATGAGGAAACAAAAAATTATACTGATGCGTTTTTTGCGGAAAACCAAGAGTTATTTAATCTGCGGATTGCCGACAATAAAATTCGCGAGTGCCACGGAGATTTGCACTTGCGGAATATAGCATTATGGCAAGATAAAATATTACTGTTCGACTGCATTGAATTTAACGAGCCTTTCCGCTTTGTTGATGTCATGTACGATGTGGCTTTTACAGTAATGGATTTGGAATCGCGGGGGCGCAGAGACTTAGGCAATGCTTTTCTCAATACTTACACCGAACAAACAGGGGATTGGGAAGGACTGCAACTATTGCCTTTGTATTTGAGCCGTCAAGCTTATGTTAGAGCGAAAGTAACTTCGTTAATGTTGGACGATGCCGCTATTTCAACTGCCCAAAAAGCAGAGATTTCACAGACAGCAGCTCATTACTATAAACTGGCTTGGCAATACACAAAACCACACCGGGGAAAGTTAACTTTGATGTCGGGTTTGTCGGGTTCTGGCAAGAGTACAGCAGCTCGATATTTGGCTCGCCAGACTGGGGCAATTCACATTCGCTCGGATGCGGTTCGCAAACATTTAGGCGAAATTCCTTTAAATGAACGCGGCGGGCAAGATTTGTATTCTGATGAAATGACCGCACAGACTTATGGTAGATTGTTAGAGTTGGGGATAGTGCTGGCTGACCGAGGTTGGAATGTAATTTTAGATGCAAAGTTCGATCGCCAAAAATCGAGAACCGATGCAATTAATCAGGCTCAATCCCACGGGTTGCCCCTGCAAATCATTTACTGCACCGCACCAATTGAAGTATTGCGAGAACGACTGCAACAGCGCAGGGGCGATATTGCCGACGCGACACCCGAACTATTGAGTTCGCAGCAAGCAGCTTTTGAACCTTTTACAGAATTAGAGCAAATTTCTGTAACGATTGTAGATACCGCGCAAGAGTTAGAGGTACAATTAAACGTGATTTGTGGGGAGTAGTTGCAGAGCGATCGCCCTTGGCAATTTGATTGTCTGCTAATATTGTAATATCTTTCTGTATTATTAAAAACAAAACTTACAGCTCATGCCAAAATTTACCGGAGACTCCAAGGGGTTTAGCCCCGCGCTGATATGGTTTGTGTTGTTTACCGTTGGGTTTCGCTTAGTAGGATGTACGCTGCCCCTGAGTCTCGGCTTGGGTGTCATCGGTGGCGTGGCAACAGGTTTAATTGTCGCTTGGTGGCACAACGAATTACTACTCAACCCGAATATGAATTCCAAGGACAAAACCTCGGATGCTATCGTCAATAAAGAAGTAGTGCAAAGGGACGCCCATAAATATAGCAAAACCTCTAGGGGTGATGCTGCTACATTTTTTGGCTGGTTATCTGGACCAGAGGATCGTCGCTAGCACCGAAAATAGTTTTGAGTATTGAGTTGTAAGCTTTAAGTTAAAGAGTTCATAATTCACAACTCTATACTAAAAATTAACCTTTCCCGCCACTTAAATTACTAATTACAGATTAGCGACTAACGATCGTTCATTTCCAATTAGCCATTACCGCTAACAAGCAATTTGAATTATTTGCTTAATGTTTGTATTTCTATCGAAACTCCTGCCGCTGTTTATTTATCCTTTGGGGTTGAGTTGCCTGTTAATGATGGCGGCTTTAATCACACTTTGGAAGCGTCCCAAATGGGCTGCAGCGCCAATTGCTGCGGCTCTAATTATTTTACTCCTCGGAAGTAGCGGTTGGGTTTCAAAATCGTTAGTTCGATCGCTCGAATGGCAAAACTTACCAACCGCCGAACTCCCCCAAGCTGAAGCGATTATCGTCTTGGGCGGCGGTGTCAAAGCAGCTTTACCTCCCCGTCCTTGGGTAGAATTAGCGGAAGCGGGAGATCGAATAATCTACGGTTCCCGACTTTACCGGCAAGGCAAAGCTCCGCTGCTCATTCTCAGCGGCGGTAGAGTAGATTGGAAAGGCGGCGGGACTCCCGAATCGGCAGACATGGCAGAAATTGCCCAAACTATGGGTGTACCGGCATCAGCAATTCTGCAAGACCCCGATTCACACAACACTTATCAAAATGCCGTCAACGTGCGGAAAATTTTAGATGCTAAAGGCATAAAAGGGCCGATTTTGCTAGTGACATCGGCGATGCACATGACTCGATCGCTCTTAATTTTCAAGCGGCAAGGCATAGCAACCATTCCAGCACCAACAGACTTCCAGATAACGCAGCAGGATATCGCAGCATCCCAAAACAATTGGCAAGCAGTCGCCTTGGATTTATTGCCGGATACCTATCAGTTAAACCAGTCAACTAAAGCTTTGAAAGAATACATCGGCTTAATTGTTTATCGGCTGCGGGGATGGCTTTAACAGAATTTTAGATTGGGGATTTTGGATGGAAGAATTTAAGTAGTCTCAACCGTGAAGTCACTTCCCAAATCCAAAATTGATTCAGTGTGCTAGCTTAAAGTCATTAAAGCCAATATTAGCCACCGTCGCCCCCAAACAATCATGCTGCCCCACGAGTTGCAAAACATTGCCCCAGAACCGACTCCCGCGGCCGAAATTTTTCAGAGACACCAAATTGTCCGCGAGTTTTACGATGAAATTAAGTACCGTCAAGAACTAGAACTTCACTGCCAGTGGTATTACGCTACAGCCAAGCAGCATCAGCAGGAATTGCAGAAAATGCAGGGAGATTGGAATATTTTAGGTTGGTTCAGCCGCAGACGGTCGAAAAATTAATGATTAAATAAAAAAGACGGTTGGTAGTAAGGAGTTTAGCCCCGCCGATCGACTAAAAGCGACATAAAAAACTGAAGTCCTCACTACAAACTGTACAACAGCTATTTGACTCCCGCCCAAAAACGGATACCTGCTTTCCAGCAGGAGTCGTGATCAGCGCAAAATTTTAGACTCTAGTTCAAGCTTCCAGATTCATCTGTGGAGTAAATCTAAAATCTAAAATCTAAAATCTAAAATCGACTGACCGGATTTGATATTGTCTTTGGGCTCCGGCTTCAACTTTTGAGACAGCTAGACTTCCGAAGATATCAATTCGACCTCATCCTCTTTCAGGTGAGCTCGAAATTTTTTGTCAAATTGTACTAGAATCGGCCAATTAGCACTGACAGGTCTGCCGTGCCATTCGTGAACGATCGCCACGACTTCTCCTTCCATACCCTTAATATCAAATGGTTGACTGCGATTTTCAGGGTGGTGGTAGACAACAACAGAGTTTTTAATGCAAACGCGATCGCCAACTTTCATAGACTTATATTTAGTGTTCTCTCTTCAAAACTCTGCAAAGCCTACGGGTGCTTAACACTTGTAGGCTTTGCCGACAGTCTTCTTATCTTCCCACAAGTAGAGCGAAAACTTAAACAAAGTTGGCGGTTCCCTGTCGCTGCTTCGATCCCCAGCCGCGATCCACGTCAGCCGAAATGTTGATCCATTCTCGGTAGAACCCGCAGGCCCGATCGAGCTTTAAAGCTCGATCGGGCGGATTTTCAAGGGCGAGAATTGATTTGGTTTAATCGAAAAACAATCAATTTAACTGATTTAACCAACACTCAACATCAACGGCCAAGGTTTGACCCAACTCCAGCAACTGCCGGATCGAAGACAAGTCCCAGCCCACGCCGGAACCTGCAATCCCCAAGGCAACGGCAGCGACCACACTGTCGCCCGCCGAGGCATCTTGCAGTTGCAGCCAGCCCAAACACAGAGGCACAATTTGAGTGTACAGAGAATTGAAATACAGTTCCTGCGATCGATCCAGACACAAACCCAGACTCAGCCGATCGCCCACCGCAATCAAACGCTCGATCGTGCGGATATCAGCTTCTAAGTTGACAGGCGAGCGAGCCTCCGCGCCCGATCCTGGTTGCAGCAGCGCGTCAAGCGATCGCCAAACCATCTTTTCCAAAATTTCCTTGACTTCGGGAACGTTCAACCGACAGCGGAGATGGCCGCTTTCAGTGGCGATCGCCTCAATTTCGGCCAGCAGCGGTTCCACATCCTCCGTTTCCACTTCCAGGGCCTTGGCCGCCGTCAAACAGCGGTGTCCCAAAGCCACCTCAGCAGCCACCTGCAACTCTACCGGCACCTGCAACTCGTCGCGGTGGAACGCCATCATCACCCCGTAATTTTCCCGGTAAACCTGAGTGTAAAGCTGATCCAAGCGAGTCAAATTTTCCTGACTCAGCAACTGCACGATCCGGTGGCGTTCCTCAGCGAATAAATCCCGCAAGCTAAAGGACTGATCCCCAAACAGCCGCACCATTTCCAGAATCGCGTGGGACGCCGAAGCTTCTTGCATAACTCCAAACAACCGCTCTTTGAGCATAGTGTAAGACCGGCGGCTGCCAAAAGGCTGAATGCAGCAGTGGAAGTCCCAGCCGCCGAGGTGCAACGCAGCAAACACAAAAACCTCTGTTTCCCGGGTAATTTCCGAGGTTAACTGCAATTGACCCACAGCCAGAGTCATCGAGCCCATGCGCTGAATTTGGAAATCTTGCTGCTGGGCCTGATAGCAGTAAACTCGCTGTTCGCGGGGATATTTGGCAAATAGAGAACTGATCGCGTAGTGGGCGGCCACTTGTCGGAGACTAATTTGGGCTGTCACCACGAGTTTGCGGTAAACTTCTGCCCCTGTTGTGAAATAGTCAACGTTGCTGGGTACGAGGGCTAGTTGAGCAACAAAATCCTTTTCTAGCTGCACGCCGGTAACTTCGCCCGCCAATTCCAGCGCCCGGGCCGCGTAGCGCAGAATTTGCACGCCTTCTGGGCGCGAGATTTCTTCAAAAAACCAGCCGCAGCTAGTGAACATTAACAGGGTGTGGCGCTGCATTTCCAGCAGTCGCAGGGCGTCCACCTGTTCGGAGGCATCGAGGGGGCGCACTTGATGGCGTTCGAGGAAACTGTCAACGTTAGCGGGCGATCGATCGCGGATAACCTCAATATATTCATCTCTGGCTTTCCAGGGATCGCACAACAGCTTGCGCCCTGCTTCTTCGTAAATCGGAATCAGCCGATCGCGCAGCCAATTGAGAGTATCCCGCAGAGGGCGGCGCCATTTTTGGTTCCACTCGCCGCCGCCACCGCAACCGCAATCATCTTGCCAGCGATCGACCCCGTGAGAGCAACTCCAGGCCGTCACCGGTTTGAGTTCCACTTCCCAAGCGCTCGGATTTTGACTTATATAATGAGCAAAATTCGTCACCGTCCAGCCTCGACGGGGAAACTCTTCTGTGAAGGCGTAGGCGAGGCATTTTTCGGTACCGTTTTTGTGGTGGCCGAAAGTTTCGCCGTCCGTCGCCACGCAGATTAATTGAGCCGGTCGGTGGTCTCCCCGTACTGCTTGACCCAACCGCCCGGCCAAGTGGTGGCTGCTGCTGAGAACGTCATTGAAGCCCATATCCCGCGAGATCGGGCCGTCGTAGAAAAAGATATCAATGTAGGGAGTGTTGGCAGGTGGGGCAGCAGAATTTTGGGAGTGCTGGCGGCCAAAATAGTGAGTGCTCAGCGGCGAGAGTTGGTCAGCCATCAACCGCATTTCCGGCTTCAAATAGCAGCGGTACGGGCGAGTCGGATCGATTTGACCCCCGCCGACTTCGTGCCATTCGGAATTTTGCCCTGGTTCCCCTTCGTGGTTTTGCCCGATTAGCGGGCGGCAGCGTTCGGCTTGGGAGGGGGCTAAAACAATGAAGCGGATGCCTTCAGCGACTAAAACTTCGAGGGTGGCGTAGTCTACGGCGGTTTCGGCGAGCCACATTCCTTCGGGATCGCGATTGAACCGGGAGCGAAAATCTGCGATCCCCCACCGAATTTGGGTGTATTTGTCTCGCTCGTTAGCCAGCGGCATGATGATGTGATTGTATACTTGGGCGATCGCGTTGCCGTGACCGTTGAGGCGCTGACAGCTTTTGCGATCGGCTTCCAGAATCCGCTGGTAGACTTCCGTGTCGTAGCGTTCGAGCCAGCTCATCAGGGTCGGCCCGATGTTGAAGCTCATATACTCGTAGTTGTTGACGATCCCCGTGACTTCGCCGCGATCGTTGAGTATGCGGGCAAAGGCGTTCGGACGGTAGCACTCGATGTCAATGCGTTCGTTCCAGTCGTGGGCGGGAGAGGCGCTGGCTTGGCGTTCGATCGCGTCCAGATAAGGGTTTTCCCGGGGTGGCTGGTAAAAGTGACCGTGAACCGTCACGCAGACCCCAGTGGCTGCGGCCACGGTGCTTTGGGTTGCAGCCGTTACGGTTGGCGAAGACAAAGGTAGCCGATCGGATTGAGTTGTAGAAATCGAAACCATGCGAGCAAATCCTCACTCAAGTAGTTAAAGACAATAAAACCAGCCTAATTAGAAACTGAAACCTTACGCAGCAAGAGTTACAGCTAGGCATCTGTTAGGACTAAATTTGGCTGACAAGTTTTGATACATTTGTAGTATTGCGAGCAAAGCATTCGTTCCAAGATGCCAACCGTCGATCCCTGGGTTTTTCTGCCAATGCTTTGCTGTTGAAAGACTTAAAAAAGGTAGCTTTTGCTGCTTTTTCGCACTTGCGACCCCTTTCGGGTTTGTGCTTGCAGGGCTGCTCATTGAGAGTTTGATTTACATAGCTGGATTTTAAAGTCTTATTCAGTAAATAGCAAGTTTTCGCCGGAAAGATTTAATTTTTGGCAATAAATCTTGGCGGTTGTGGATATCGGTTTAATGCCCGATCGATTTATAGAATAAGAGTTTTGCCTGAGTTTCGCATCATACTTTAGGTGCTTTTTACCTAAGTCCTGGAGAAGTTAGGCCGGTTGGGTTAGGGCGGGAGAGATTTGCTGCAAATGTACTTTCCAGAAGAGTTGTAACACTTGTGCGGAGTCAAAAGGCAACAAAAAAGCAAAACGGTAAGTGTTATGTTTTAACTCCTGAGAGGTATATGAGGGCGGAGGCGGAGGAGGAGGAGGAGGAGGGTTTGGACGAGAAGATGCTGCATTTGACGGCGAAGTTGGAGAGGCAATTTGCCTAGAGTGCCAAGTTAGAGGCGATGATTCGGGAAAATCGGCAGAGGGTGGGTTCTGGCGGATAGTTCGTCAATTGCTGAAGATTATCATGATTTTTTGCGAGAACTTAAGGAAGGTATTGTGCAATATCAAGTGCGGGCCGTACTTTCTGTTAATCGCGAATTAGTGTTGCTTTACTGGCTAATTGAACGGAATATTTTAAACAGGCAACAGCAGCGAGGATGGGGAGCAAAAGTTATAGACCATTTAGCTGTTGACTGAGAAACAGCTTTTCCTAAAAGGATGTTTGCCGACGATTGAGCAGTTGGAAGCTGACTTAGAGACCTCCACAAAAAAAATGATCCAACAGCTATGTGGGTTTAGCGAAAATTTCCACGAACCATTTTTGAAGATTGGGGAGGCGATTAATCTGGGTTTCAATTTCTGCCATAGCTAACTTGTTGAGTGTAACTCCTGTGGAGTAAATTGTTTCTACCAATGTCACTACTGGATTTTTATCCTTAAATGTGAGAGTTTTGGCGAAATTTACTACAGTCTCAACATTATCCAGTAAACTACCATTCCAATGATTTTCCAACCAACCAAAACAACGTTCTATCGGGTTATACTTACTATGATATGGCGGATAATAAGCCAGTTGTAACGTCAGTTGAGATGATGTAGCGAAATCCAGAATCCTTTTCATAAACTGAGTGCGACGAGAATTATTTTCTGGTCCATTATCCTGATTGATGACCAATTTTTGAATGTGACTAAAACGGTGTTTAACCGTTTGCCACCAATTTTCAAGTAAGTCAACTATACAATCAGCCGTTAGTTTAGAAGTAACGAAGAATAAAAATAACTCGTTGTACTCAGGCAGAAAAATGCCATAGGGAATCACAGTTGATTCAGTCGCAAAATCGTGATCGAGTGCAAGAGTTGGCATCCGAGTTTTACCACCTCGATCAAATTCTCCAACTTTGACTGCCGCCTTAGCATCAATGGAGATTCGGAGAGTATTAGGGTCATGGTCAGCTTCTGTATTAATTTGTTTTACCTGTTTAAAAATGGCTTCAGTTTCGGGGATTTTCTTGATGGGTTTAGTTTTAAGAACTCGTTTTAAGCTATAACCCAAATCATTCAATCTTCGTCGAATTGTTTCTATTGAAGGTAGTTCTTCATCACTATAACCAAATTGTTCTATTAGTTGACGACGGACTTCACTGGCGGTGATTCGTGTATATAATCGTGTACTTTTAAAGCTAGGGTCAACTTGACTTTGTGGGTCTACTAACGATTTAATATCCTTCAAGAAGTTGGGTAATTTTGTTTCAACCCGTTGCCGCCCACTACGGTGGAACCCATCAATAATTGGCTGACCACTTTTCAACTCTTGCATCCCTTTACGGATGGTGCGTCTATTCCATCCCAACTCCCGTTCTGCCAAGGTTTGTCCACCTATTCCCAAACCTTTGACTACGAATGCCATGAATTGTCGTCTGTCAGTCCCTTTGAGTTTTTTCGCTGTTTTGATGTAAAGAGATTTGGCGTACTCAGTCAGTTTCATGATAGATTTTAGAGACATAAGATAGGCTGCACACTGAAGTTATCTTTCTGTTATTATAGGATCATTCATTCTGTGGGACTCTCTTAGAAGCGGTGGATGTGGAAATTGAGGAGGAATGATAAAATTGGAGAGTGCGAAGTCGAGATAACTTTTATCGAAAATCGCGCACACTTGGAGCCATTCGCGATACCCTACTCCACAAGGTTCTCTCGGGCGAGCTTCGTGTTAAAGATACGGATTTTTTTTTGAGGCATCATTGTAATGACACTACCGCCTAGCGTTTTCAACAAATATCTCGCTCGGTTTGATGAACTTATACAAGAAGGAGAAAGGATTTATAAAGTTATTAAATATATTTCCAATGGTTACTTCAGCGTCCCGGGTGGAGTAACTAGACCTTTAACTCAACAAGAAATTGAAGATCGACAAAAACTAGAGGTGTGGCATTTAAACTATTTATCGTTACTAGATCAAATCATTCCTCCAAGGAGTGTTCATCGAAAATTATTGGAGGAAACAGTAAGTTTGTCCTATCCTCCAGATCACTTGAATACCCGCATTTCTCATTTAAAAGGATTGAAAGATGACTTTCAAAAAGGTTATTTAGGAGATTTGGGACTTGAGATAGAAGCTGCAATAGCAGCAGATTATATGAGTCAAGCAGAACAGTTGTTAGCAGAGGGTCAGTCTGGTCAATATGACCATGTACCAGCAGCCGTATTAGCGGGAGCTGTTTTAGAGAAATCTCTACGAACTCTCTGTGATAAGCAGAGTCCGTCCATACCAACAGTCAATAATAACAACGGTAAACCCCTAACACTCACCCCTTTGATTGATGTCTTGAAAAAAAATAACTTATTTAATGAACTAACAGCTAAGCAGCTTAGAGCCTGGGCTGATATTCGGAATAGTGCAGCTCACGGAAATTTTGATGAGTTTAATCGTAGCCAGGTGTATCTGATGATTCAAGGAATTAATAATTTTTTGGCAACCCACATGATATGAATTTATCTATAATGTCCTACCAAATAGATTAACAAGAATAATCGCTACGTAAAAAGTGGACATCAACCAACAAAAAGAACAATTCAGCAACATCTACCTGCAAGCTATCACCACCGTTGCCGGCTATTCCCTCTACAAACCTTTCGTAGACGATGATAGCGTGGATTGGGGAGTAGCTGCCAAAGGCGGGACAGGCCCCATCAGAGCACCTCGCTTAGAATTGCAGTTAAAATCTACATCAAGAGATATCCAAGACGATCACTTTATCCGCTACCCCCTCAAGCTCAAAAACTACGACGACTTAAGAATGGATAACTTCGCCATTCCCCGAATTTTAGTTGTCGTTTTAATCCCCGAAACACCCGAAGACTGGTTAACCCAGTCGGAAACAGAACTCTGCATCAGAAACTGCGGATATTGGATCTCGCTGCGGGGAAAGCCACAAACACAAAACACAAACGCTGTCACCGTCGCCATCCCCAGAACCAACCAATTTACAGTCGCCGCCCTTCAGTCAATTATGGAGGGAATTAGCCAAGGAGTTCAACCATGAAAGTCACCGTAAAAGATAGCCAAACTCTCGAAACAATCGAGCTAAATCAACTGAGAAATTACTTACAAACTCACGGCTGGCATGAAGACCAACCTTTCTTAGATAATGCCACACTTTGGCACAAACCAACAGCCGATGCAGAAGAATTTGAAATATTGCTACCTAACCGGGAAAACCTGGGAGATTATGCAGCCCGCATCCGGGAGGCAATCCAAACCCTAGAAAACGCAGAAAATCGCCCTCAAGTTGAAATTTTAAGCGAACTGCTTACCAGCATTCCCAACACGATAATTCAGGGAATTGTTATGGAAATTCACACCCCACATAGCCAAAAATTAAGTGGCGAAATTACTCTCCTCGGCCTTGTAGCTGACAAATTGCGGAAAATTCAAACCTCCCTCGCCGACAAAGATTATATCCTGGCGATTAAAGCTTATCAAGAACGCTTACCGATTCTCTGTAGCGGTGACTTAATCAAAGACAACAACGCCTTCATCCTCAAAAACCCCCACAACTTCACCCTTGATGAATTGTGGTAAAGCTAACAGATTTTTTCATCTATATTAAACACCTTCCAAACAGATATTAAGTTCCCTAGCAAAGGCCTCTGGCGCATCCAGCATCAGCCAGTGTCCAGTATCGGGTAGCGTACTTGTCGTCAGTGTGGGACGGAGGACGTGGAGGCTGAAGGGAAAAGTGTTTGAGGGAGCAATAATGGCGTGGGCCCGTGTTCCAGGGGCTGCTAGGTAGCGATCGAGAGCATCAACTGCGTCAAAGGCAAACATCCCGCGAGACATTCCACACAGACAATCCTGTGGAGTCGCCGCCAAGCAAGTGAGAATCCGATCGCGCGTATCGGCCCTGCTTCCTGTCAGCGCCTCATTGAAGCTGTTTTCCACAGCAGCCGCCCAATCTTCCGTCTCCAGAGCCCTCTGGTAGGGAACGATGCGTTCCTCGTACACATCTGCAGGCACCTTGGTAAAGTCTCCAGGTGGGTCTGCCAGGATCAACTGCGCGATGCGGTGCGGTGCGCTGGCTGCTGTGGCGAGGGCAATACAAGCACCGAAACTGTGCCCGACGATCGCCACTCGATCGAGTCCCAGCCCATCCAGTACCGCCAAAACATCCGCTGCACAGGAGGCGGGCGCATAGTTGCCGTCCTCCGGCCGTGCAGAATCGCCGTGTCCCCGCATATCAAGGGCGATCGCGCGTCGGGTACGGGCGACACGGGCAAGCTGCGCCTCCCAGATGTTCGCGGACACCGCCATACCGTGCACGAATACCACCGGCAGCGGTTCCGACTCCCCAGCAGTGCCAGGGGGGCTGGCTTCGATGATGTGAATAGTGCCGATCGGTCCTTTGAGAGTTGTCGATCGCATACAATTTTCTCCTAATTGTGAATTTCCTCTTTTCACACAACCAATTTTACCTCTGTTACTCCTTGGCGCAATTCATACTGTCCTTTTACCCAAAATTGTTTAATTTTTTCACCCAAAAACGGAGCCGTTTGCATCATCAATAAACGCAATAATCCATTTTTTCGCAGTTGTTCACCTTTCCAGGCTTCTTGTGCTTGAAGTTGTTGAGCGCGAATAATTTCCGGTTCGCGTTCTGCCTGAATCCGCGATAATGCTAAGTCAATATCCTCGCAATTAGCCCATGCTTTCAATAAAGGTACAAGGTGATTGGCGGCAACAATTACATCGCGCAAAGCCATGTTAATTCCTTGAGCGCGAACCGGAGACATGGGATGTGCAGCATCCCCCAAAAGTATGATTCCTGGTCTATGCCAGCGCGGACAGCGACCAACCACAACAGATAATCGCATCGGAGATTCGATCGTATCGGCACAGTTGCGGAAATGTTCTGCCATCCACACAGGAGATAGCGATGCGAAAGTTTCTGCCCAGTCGGTGTGTTTCCGATCCGTTTTGTCATCTGCCGATAGCACCCAAGCCAGATGAAGTTTTCCTGATTCTGCCCCATGAAACACACTAAATCCGCTACCGCTATTCAGGATCGAATAAAATACATTATCCGCCACAAACCGAGGATGAGCGGCAAGTTTAAACCACAGAACATCTATACTATTCTGCTGTTTTACCAACTCTAATTCTGCACGTTGTCGTACAACCGAGTTTCTACCATCTGTACCAATCACAAGTGCAGCAGGAATTTCTCGCCCATCTCCTAGCTTTACACCCGCAATGCGATCCTCGCTGTACAGTAAATCTTTTACGGGAACACCAGAGATAAATTCAAACTCTGGATGCAACTGAGCTTCTGAAATTAGTGTTTCTAGCAAAGGCGGTTGCGATACCAGCGTACAAGGTCGATTTGACCCCATTGGCTCATCAACTCGAAATAGTTGCCGATCGCCCACAACGAACTCCCAGGCATCAATTTGTCGGTGTGGAACGCCTTCTAGCATAGTGGATAAGCCCATTTGTGCGATCGCATCCCATCCGCTGGGCATTAACGCTTCACCGCGAAACACTCGGTAGGAATCTTTTGCAGCTTCAACCAAGGTTACGGCAATACCTCGTTTGACCAGCAGTAAGGCAAGTGCCGCACCTGTTGGCCCCGATCCCACAATTACAACTTGCGTCATTGCCCTTCCCCATTGCTTTTTAATGTATTTCCCCGCTTAATTTCCATCCTAAGAGATAAAGCACTGCCGCAGCTCTTCATCAAGTAGCTTTCTCCACTGTAAATCCGATTTCTTGCCCGTATGATAGTTCCAGCGTGTGACCGTCCGGGTCTCGCAAAAAAGCCCAGTAGCCGATCGGATATCCAGAATCTTTTGGTTCTTCAAGCAGTACGCCTTCTTGACGTGCTTTGTCGCAGAGTTCGTCCATATATTCGCGGCTTTTACAGCCTACTCCCAGGTGTGCAAAGGGAGACAGAACGGGATGTACGGAGTCTGTTTGAATTAGCACAATTACAAAAGGGCGAGTGCGGTCAGAAAGCCAGACCACAGCAACACCAGTTTCTGCATCAATGCGGCGGTGAACGACCTGCATTCCAGCATACTTGGAGTAGAATTCAATACTGCGATCGACATCAGAAACGGGCAGTGCGATGTGTGTGAGACCGATATCACTCATGGGTTATGTTGCTCCATTCATATTAGGCTTAACATCAATAATTGCCACTTCCAATCTCATAAATTTAATGAGACGATCGCCACTTATACCAATTTTTTATGAGGCCCCGTAGAATCCGAGCACCCTGGCGCCCCCCGCGTCCGGGGGGGGACAAGAGTCCGATCTTTCGTCCCCCTACTATCAGGGAGATGCGAGGGGATCGAGATATGTGCAACTTCACATTAAATTGGTATAACCGCTCGTAACTGTCCATCGTTTTGCTGCCTAGTATTTGTAAGCAAGCAGCAAAACCTGAGCGGGAGCAAAACGATTTACCTCTCAAGGTAGATGTCGGTAAATCCTGTCTTTGAGATTCTGAATGTCAAATGTAACTATTTATACTAATGCCCCATCTTTTGTTGGTAGACGACGAAGCCCCACTCTGTGAAAGCCTTGCTTACTCACTGAGAAAGGAAGGCTATGAGGTCACTACAGCACCAGATGGACACAGCGCGATCAAACAATTCCACAAGCAAGTACCCGATATCATTCTGCTCGATCTGATGATGCCAGAAGTTGATGGGATGGAAGTGTGTTGGCGTATCCGGGCTTTTTCTAATGTGCCTATACTGATGCTAACGGCTAAAGACCAAGATATGGATAAAGTGTTGGGCTTAGAGGCAGGGGCAGATGATTATGTGACCAAACCCTTCAATACGCAGGAATTGCTCGCACGGATTAAAGCTTTGTTGCGCCGCCATCATGCGGAATCTGCTTAAAAGCGGTTAAGGCATCCTTCAAGGGTTTGATAGGTCGGTTGGCTCAATCCGTGACCAATGGCGCTAGGTTAGGATCGCTTGCAACGGATACACCATTTATCCCAGCCATGTTTGAGCCGATGAAATTTTTTGCCCAAGACTCCTTCACGAGCAGATGGTTAGCATCTCTTCGGTGGAATTCAATCCACACGAAGCTCTTAGCTACCTACCTGATCCTGATCGTCTTAGGAACCTCGCTTATGTCTGGTTACATCCTATGGACGTTTTATGCCTTTTTCATGCAGTCTCGTCAGACAGATTTAGAAAACTGGGCAACAGCACTGAGCGAGAGCGTTGCAGATGCCCTCGAAGAAAAAGATATGCAACGGGTGCAGATCATTGTCCGGCGCTATGGGGCACCCGCCAATATCACACTCCGTGTCTTTGATGCCCGAGGTTCGCTGCTAGCCACCTCTGACCCTCAAACAGATCGACAAATCACCAATTGGCTGCTGATATCTGGCGTTTCAGAAGCACTACACGGTCATTCGGTGCAGGGCGTTACTAAAGGGGTTTTATCAAGGGACGATCGCCTCTATATTGTCAAACCGATGACTCGCAACGGTCAGATGTTGGGGATATTACGCATCTCGATTACTTTAGAACAGTTTCAGAAACAGTTTGTAAGGGTGATCTGGACAATTTTAGCCGCCCTTGGCATTACCATTATTCTCTGTACCTTGGTCAGCGATCGATTAGCCCGGAGTCTCTCTAAACCCATTGAGGTGATGCGAAACTTTGCGATTCGCGTGGGTAGAGGCCAGTTTGATGACAAACTCGTGATTCGTCAAAGCAATGAACTAGACCAACTCGCAACAGAACTGAATCGTATGAGTGAACGGTTGAAATCATTGGACAACGAACGCAGAGCCTTCCTAGCGAATGTTTCCCATGAACTGCGGACGCCTGTGAGTAACGTTCAGGTCACCATTGATGCGCTGGAGCGTGGCGCTGTGGATGAGTTGGAGTTGCGCGATCGCTTCTTTCAAACCATTAAAGAGGAGACGAAGCGGCTTTCGGGCTTAATTCACGATTTGCTTGATTTAGGACGCTTAGAAGCAGGTGTCACGCTATTAGAAATCCAAGCCATTGCCTTAGAAAGTGTCATCAGCCGTGCGATTAGAGCAATGGAAGTTCGTATGCAGGCTAAAAACGTGACTGTAGAAGTTGATGTTGCTGACCTTCGGATTATGGGCGATTCGGAACGCTTATTACAGGCTTTTTTGAATCTCTTAGACAATGCGATTAAGTATTCTACCCCCAATGCTCGTATTTTCATTGCTGCCTCTGGCAACAAGCAACAGGCTCTGATTTCAATTCGAGATCAGGGAAGCGGCATTCCTGAAACCGATTTACCTCGCATTTTTGAACAGTTTTACACCACGAGCCGCTCTAGTAAGAATGGGGTTGGTCTGGGTCTAGCGATTGCCAGACGCATTATTGAAGCGCATGGAGGCAGTATTACAGCCAATAGTAAACCCGGTCAAGGAGCTGTATTCACCCTTTCTCTACCCTTAGAATCATAAGTAGTTGATCCCATTGTCTAGTTCCGTGTCACTTCTTCCACCTGACTCACAGCAGTATTAGTCAAATGGATAGGAAAACCCGACTCTGCCAAATCAGACAATCTAGATTTAATTATCTTTTTATTTAAAGAAAAATGTTGTGCTAATTCTTTGTCAGGACATTTGCATTTTTTATAATTATTTAGTAGTCTCTAATACCAATACTTCGGACAGTTTTTAAAGAGGGATACGATCGCAATAAAACAGAGAAGTGAAAAAGTGAGTGAAATCTGA
>NZ_JAUBSD010000109.1:0-21379 GCF_036704575.1 Microcoleus sp. K5-D4 | reverse complement strand
TCTGGCTTTTCGCTCATCTGACTACATTACCATATTTTTCGGCTCTCTGCGGAACTATTTTTTACCTGAATCCTTACGAGAAACTTTTGGTGAGATTACTCAAAGAGTGCCGATTCCTGCTAGTTTAGATCCGAGTCGGGGACGGCGAGATGTGCGGGTGAAGGTACGGGATGTTGATGAACTGGCGTTTGGAACTGAGGAGATTGATTTGGGTTCTGTTGAGCAAATTGTGGACAGCGGACAGTTAAGGGCGATCGCTGCGGCAATGGTTTATGCTAAGCAGCAATACATGGACGGAAAACGTACTTTGTCGGAAATCATAGATTTGGTGATGGCGGATATTGAGGCGCAGGGGATGGATATTTTATCGCCTTTTCCTGAAGGGGATTTTGCCATGTTTCGACGGTTTGAATTGGCGGCGGCAATTAATCGGCTTCGCAGTTTGTCCGTTGTTGCCAAGTAGACTTGCTTAATATAAGTGTATTGTTGTCCTACTTTTGATATGCTGACCAAAGTGAGTGCAAAAACCGCGATTGAAGTATGACAGGCAATATAGGACAACTGACTGCTTTAAGCGATCGACCTTATATAGTATTAAGCAATCAAGGGCAGGTTTTACAGTTAGAGTTAAAACAGCAGCAGCACTTATTGGGGCGCGATCGCACTCGTGCTGATTTAGTCATTCCCGAACCCTGGCGCGCAGTTTCCGGCGTTCACGCTGTTTTGCGCCAAATTGGGGATAATTACTGGATTTACGACGGTGACGGCCAGCGGCCGAGCACTAATGGCTTATTTGTCGATCGCACTCGGATCACTCCCAATGACGGTTATTGTCTGACAAACGGCACCGAAATTAAAATCGGTCTCGATCCTCAAAATCAAGTTTTGCTGAGTTATTTTAATCCGCTGGCGAATCAGGTTGCTGTCCCTAGCAAGCAGTCAATTCTTCTTAAGAATCGGTCGGTTTTGTTGGGCCGCGATCCAAACGCTTCGCTGCAATTAGATGCGCCGCTGGTTTCTAGACGCCACGCCACAATCGACCAAGACAGCCGCGGCAATTATATTTTGCGAGACCACAGCGTTAACGGGGTTTTTGTTAACGGTCAGCGAGTTACCAATTCTATACAATTGTCCGAGGGAGATGCAATTCGGATCGGCCCGTTTACTCTAACTTACCGCAGCGGTGAGTTGGAGATGCAAGACTCCGGCCATCAAATTCGTTTGGATGCTGACACTCTGGTGATTCCCAAGCGTTTGGATAACATCACTTTGGCGATCGAACCGGGGCAGTTTGTGGCTTTAGTCGGCGGTAGCGGTGCGGGTAAATCTACTTTAATGCGGACGCTTTTAGGCATCGAAAAAACTACTAACGGCGCTGTGTTTCTCAACGGTGACAACCTGCGCCAAAATTTCAATATTTACCGCAATCAAATCGGTTACGTGCCTCAAGATGATATTGTACACGCAGATTTGACAGTAGAAGAAGTCTTGAGTTATGCAGCTAAATTGCGCTTACCTCCCGATACAGATGTCAAGCAGGTAGTCGCAAAAACTTTAGAAGATATTGAAATGACTCACCGCCGCAAGGCTTTGGTAAAACAGCTTAGCGGCGGACAGCGAAAGCGGGTCAGCATCGGAGTTGAACTGTTAGCAGATCCGAAACTTTTCTTTTTAGACGAACCGACTTCAGGACTCGATCCGGGTTTGGATAAGAAGATGATGCAACTGCTGCGAAAGTTGGCAAATCAAGGCCGGACGGTGATTCTGGTGACTCACGCGACGGCAAATATCACGATGTGCGATCGGATTGTGTTTATGGGTCGCGGCGGACGCCTTTGTTACTTCGGCCCGCCTAGGGAAGCGCTCGATTTTTTCGATGTCAAAACAGGCGATTTTGCAGACATTTACAACGAATTAGAAACAGGAGAAACCAACGTTCAAAGCTGGGCAGAAAAGTTTAATAAATCTCCCTACTATCAGCGCTATATTGTCAACCACTTCAGCAGAGGCCAGGCTAATGCAAAAATTCCTTGTGCACCTTCTGTACCAAAATCTCAATCTTTTGTCAAACAACTCCTTTTGCTTGCCCAGCGCTATTTTCAACTCGTTTCCCGCGACTTAGTTAACTTGATCTTAGCTCTTTTAACGGCTCCGATCGGCATTAGTTTACTGCGGCTAGCCGTCAGAGATAAAGACCCATTAATTGGCGCACCGGAGGCAACTTTAGCACCTTTAGCGCTCAGAGTTTTATTTGTATTTACCTGCGCGGCGATTTGGGTAGGACTGGCAACTTCTCTGCAAGAAATTGTCAAAGAATCTGCTATTTATCTGCGAGAACGTTTGGTGAATTTAGGATTGTTTGCTTATTTAGGTTCAAAATTTTTTATACTTTCTGGTTTGGCAGTATTTCAAACACTGTTAATGGTAGGAGTTATTGTGATTGCTTTTAAATCTCCCGAACCGAGTTTGATTTCCTGGGCTATGGGAGCAACTATTACCACATTCCTAACTTTGATGAGCTGCATAAGTCTCGGATTAGTCGTTTCCGCGATTGTTAAAAATAGCTCTCAAGCTAATAGCGCTTTGCCTCTATTATTGCTGCCTCAGATTATTTTTTCTGGAGTTTTGTTTAAGATGAAAGGTGCGGCGAGCACATTTTCTTGGCTGATGTTAAGCCGCTGGTCTGTGGGTGCTTACGGCTCTTTAGTTAATGTGAATGGGATGGTTCCCGCGCCTACTACATTACCGGACGGGAGTACGCTTCCTCAGCCGTTTGAGCCTACTCCTGTTTACGATCCAACCTGGGAGAATTTGAGTTTAAACTGGGGTATTTTGTGCGTGCATATTTTCGTTTATTTGATGTTGACTCTGTGGTTGCAGAAGCGGAAGGATATTTTATGATTAACATTCCGCGTTTTTAACTCACAGTTCATTATCCAATCAGATGGGGGAGGAATAAATGTTAGTTAAAACCCACGCATTAGTAGAAATTGCTGCATCGCCTGAAGTAGTCTTTGATTTTGTTACGTCGCTGTCAAATCTGCCCAAAGTCTTTCGCGGATATGGCCCAATTCCAGCAATTATTAAAGCTGAGATGGCAGATGGTGGAGAGATGCGTGAAGGCGGGGTACGGCGGATAGAAAATTCCGATACTTCGGTGATTGATGAAGAAATCATTACTTTCAAAAAGCCAGAAAGACAAACCTACCGACTGGTTAGAGGGTTTAAGTTTCCGATTTCTCTACTCATTGAGTCTGGTGGCGGAGATTGGAATTTCACTGCTACAGCCAAGGGAACTCGGATTGATTGGGAGTTTTATTTTATCCTAACTTCTCCGGTATTCTATCCGCTTGGGTTGTTGCTTGTTCGGGTTTTTATGCAAAAAGCTATGCAGCAGTGTTTAGATAATATTCAAGAATATTTGGCTAACCCAAGCGAATAGATTGTATGAATTATTGGCTAATGAAGTCGGAACCAGATGTTTATAGTATTGCGAATTTGAAGCACGATCGCACTTCCCTTTGGGATGGCGTTCGCAACTATCAAGCTCGCAATTTTATGAGAGAAATGAGTCTGGGAGATTTAGTATTTTTTTACCATTCTAATACTAAAATACCCGGAATTGTCGGCTTAGTGCGCGTCGTTGAAACAGGAATTGCTGACCCAACTCAGTTTGATATGAATAGCGAATATTATGATGCTAAATCGCAGTTTGGTGCACCTCGCTGGCAAACTGTGAGAGTTGAGTTTGTTGAGGAATTTGCTAAGTTAATATCTTTGGATGAACTGAAACAAAAGTTTAGTGCTGATGAGATTTTGGTGGTGAGGAAAGGCAATCGGTTATCGGTGATGCCGGTATCTGAAGTTGCTGCTGAGAAGATTTTGAAGATGAGATGAGTTTCTTACCCACTTTATACCGGGCGAATGTAATACTAATTTCTCAAAATAGAGTTACAGTTAGTATGTGTCATTGTTGTAATTTATTACCCAAATATCAGGAAGAATAATGTCAGTCTTGTGTCAAGATTCAAATTCGGGAAACAGCAGAAGAGGTGAGAGATATTCTGAGGAAAGAGAAAGATGTGACTCTCCACGAAAAACTCCAAGTTCTGTATTGGCTCAAAACCCAAACGGTAGAAACTGTATTGTCGGCTGCTGTGCGGTGGTAGTCCTGCATAGTCATGATAATTAAGGGTTTTATTTAATAAATAAATTGGCGTTATAGCTAGGAATAAAATACCAAATAGCTGTTTATATTATTGGAGAGTTTTTTAGAAAATGAAAGGGTTTTTCTTGCCAATCGAGATATTCTTTGTCTCATGGTATTATTAAATCTTTCTATATAGTTTGTCTGACCAGTATGCTTTCCTACTGCTCTCTGTCTTTTTTTTAGGAAAAACTATTTCCTCAGAAAGGACAAAAGTGTGTATAACTGACAGCAGATTGACGATAGACTGCAGGCATTAAATTCCCAAGTCATCGAGCACCATCTTTATCTCTTTTGCCAATGTATACTCCTACAATTTCTTTAGTCAAGACATCAATTGCTAGCCAAATCCACTGCTTATTACCCTTATTTCCTACCAATGAGCACATTTCATCGCCTTGAATTGTTAGCTTCCCCCTTTTTTTTTATTTCACTTCCACTTGTCTTTTGACGGCTCCTAATTTTTCATTAACATAGTATTGTAGCCACCTTTGTGAAACCCCCGTCGCCCTAACAATCCCAGCCAGAGATATCTTTTCTAATAAAGTCTATCTCTCAATTCTCTTGTTTCTTCCGAAATCTGCTGATGTCTGGGAGCCATGACAAATTGTCTGTCACAATCTCGACATTTAAAGTTTTGTTTACCAGTGTGAGTGTGACCATTTTTCACAATATATTGAGAATTGCACCTGGGACATTTTATAAGCTAAAAGTTAAGGCAGATTGAAGAAGTAAATTATAACAGGTACTCCTGACTATGCAGGACTACCCAACTACCATGATGCTTGACGTAATACTTGCTACGGGGCTTGATTTGGTCAATACCCAGCACTTCAAAAACTGGTTTACAAGTTGCTGCTACTGTATTTCATACACCTGAAATACGCTGTACCTTTTGGTCAGAGCTTGTCAGCCTGATTTGGCTCTTTTTCGTATAACGCAGTTTAAAATGATAGTTCACTGGCGTTCACTGTTGGAGGATTCTCCTTGCACGCTTACCGGTTTAGGCTAGCAGTTTCGGTTCCTTTCGTGGTCTGCATTCCATCTCGTTCATTGCTTACTTGAGGCGTGACCGGACTTCAAATGAAGTCTTTTACGTAGGAGTAGCGGGTGTGAATCCGCTAGGAAAGTGGTCTTTCCATACTAAACAACCTTATCAGGTCGCGCTCGACTAAACGAATCGCACCTAAACTCCAAGTATGAGTAAAAGCGTTTATCTCAAAAAAAAATAGGCTAGCTATATTTCACAGCGCCTATCTCAATCTAAATTTTAATGGCTCCCCGCAACGCCGTCTTACCTCAGCTTTTGACCTGGTATTTTACCAGGTGGGTACCGTTGGCTCGGACTTAAAGTTTCTGGGTACAAGCCCAGTTTACTGCTGTCCAAACATCTTGATTCCCGAGAGTTAAGAGTTATAGATCAAAAAAACATTATTGGCAGTCACCAACGTCGCAGTAGAACCTTTATTTAATATATACCAACTAACCAGATTTTGGCAAGCTTCGAGCAATTTAACTTGCATACCAGATAGATTCAACGGTTTGAGCGAGATCCTCTGCTGACGATCGCCCCTGAGCCACCAAGTCCGCGTCAAGCACAACTGTAACGTGACCGAGTTTGCGGCCGGGACGCGATTCTTTCTTACCATACCAATGTACAAAAGCACCGCTAATTTGTGCCAGTTGTTTTCTTTTTGCTAAATAATCGGACTCGGCAGACTCGTAGCCTAGCAAATTTACCATGACAGCGCCTGCACATTTCAGAGCCGAATTACCTAAAGGCAGTTGACAAACTGCGCGCAAATGCTGTTCAAATTGTGAAGTTTCGCAAGCATCGATGGTAAAATGTCCCGAGTTGTGGGTGCGGGGTGCAATTTCATTGACTAACAGCTTATTATCAGCGGTTAAAAATAATTCAATGCCGAATACGCCGACAGCTTCTAAGCTGTTGAGGAGAGTGCGGGCGATCGCACAAGCTTCAGTTTTCACATCTAAACTAATATCAGCGGGCGCAATCACCAGATGACAAACCTGATTTTGCTGCTGAGTTTCCACTATCGGATAAATCGCAATTTCGCCATTTGCCGATCGAGCTGCAATTACAGCCAACTCGCGATCAAATGGCACAAACTCTTCCACCAGCAAAGACTGACCTTGGAGTTTAGCACGAATTGACTCCAAACTCCCTCGATCATTCACAATAAAAGTACCTTGGCCGTCATAACCGTGGCGGCGAACTTTGACGACAAAGGGAAAGTCGCTCGATCCAACATCCGAGTCTCCTTCCATTTGCACGCTGTCGTAAACAGAAATTGCCGGAAAGTCGATCGCCACCTCCTTAAACAATTCTGGGGGCAAATCCGCGCTGCAATCCCATTCCCAAAACCTCGGAGTTGGCAAACCTAAACCTTGTAAATAACAGCGCTGAACGTACTTATCCAACAAAGGAGAAAGCGACGACAAACTCGGCTGAAATAACACACCTTGCTGTTCTAGCGGCCGCAAACCATCCAAATCCACAAACTCATTTTCAAAAGTAATAACATCGCAGCCAGCAGCCAATTGAGCCGTAGCCAAAACATCATCCACAGCCGCCAAAACAGCACCAGCAGCAACAGAAACTGCCGGGTCACTAGCATGGGGAGTTTGCACTACCAATTCAATACCCAGCGCACTAGCAGCATCCCCCATCATCGAAGCTAGCTGGCCGCCGCCGACAACGCCCACCCGCTTAAATTTGGCAGACGAACTCGCAGCGGTTTGATTTGATTTCATGTGAGTAAAATTCCCCAGAGTCAACCTGCCTATCTTATCGCTATTTGTCCCCGAATCAATTATAGTAATTGCAGAGTTCAAAGCCAGAAAAGAGTTTTAATTGCGTGATTAAATCGAGGCAGAACCCATAAAAATTGGGCAGCTAAAGTCTTTAATTATTGCACGCTCGCAGCCATTGAGAAACAGCCGTCGAACCCCACTTCTCCAGAAAAGTGCCACATCTAGCAATTCCCTAGCGCCAAGCATGGCATAATTGACAGCACTGCAAAAAGCAGATAGACAGATGCCAACACTGAAAATCAGACATTCAGGGAACAAAATTTATAGGTGAGGATACTGTGAAAGTTTTAGTTGTGGGAAACGGAGGTCGCGAACACGCGATCGCAAAAAAACTGCTAGAATCTACGCGGATTAAACAAGTATTCTGCGTACCGGGCAACGGCGGCACAGCTAGCACCCAAGGCTGTCAAAATCTGTCGCTCAACATCGACGACTTCCAAGGCATCGAACGCTTTGTGATGGTCAACAACATCGGATTAGTCATCGTCGGCCCCGAATTGCCCCTATCGCTAGGCATCGCCGACTATTTCCAACAGCGAAAAATGATGATTTTCGGTCCCACCAAAGCCGGCGCCCAAATTGAATCCAGCAAATCCTGGGCTAAAGAATTGATGCTCGAAGCAGGCATCCCCACACCCAAAGCGGCCGTATTTACAGACGCAGAAGCAGCAAAAGCATACGTTCTAGAACAAGGAACCCCAATAGTCATCAAAGCAGACGGACTCGCATCAGGCAAAGGAGTCACCGTTGCCACCACCGTCAAAATGGCTCACAGCGCCATCAACACCATTTTCCGAGGCGAATTCGGCACCGACAACATCCGAGTCGTCGTCGAAGAATTCTTAACAGGTCAAGAAGTCTCGATTCTCGCCCTCACCGACGGCATAACAGTGGAACCGTTGCTGCCGGCCCAGGACCACAAAGCTATCGGCGAAGGCGACAAGGGAGCCAACACCGGCGGTATGGGAGCCTACGCCCCAGCGCCCATCGTCACCCCGGAACTCATGGAAAGGATTCAGGAAGAAATTCTCGAACCCACCCTCGCAGCACTGCAAAAACGCAAAATCGACTACCGGGGTGTACTCTACGCAGGTTTAATGATTACCCCCGACGGAGAACCCAAAGTCTTAGAATTCAACTGCCGTTTCGGAGATCCCGAAACTCAAGCGGTTTTGTCGTTGCTGGAAACTCCTTTAGAAGATTTGGTGCTGGCCTGCTGTCAGCAGCGTCTCGGTGAATATTCTATTCGCTGGAAGTCGGGGGCCTCTGTTTGCGTAGTTTTGGCTTCTGGGGGCTATCCTGGAAGTTATCAAAAAGGCAAAGTTATTACAGGTATCGAGGAAGCTGAAGCCAAAGGAGCAGAAGTGTTTCACGCCGGCACTCAGTTGAAGCAGCAGCAGTTGGTGAGCGACGGCGGCCGGGTTTTGGGTGTCACCGCGACGGGAGAAACTTTGGAACAAGCTATCTCAAAAGCTTATGCAGCAGTTGATTGTATCCAATTTGAAGGGGTCTACTGCCGCCGGGACATCGGTCGCCGAGCTCTGGGCGATAAAAATTAGGAATTGTGACATCAGCCGCCATCCGAAAGCCAAGCAATCTCAATGTAGAAATGTAACAATGAAGTTTGGTATCTCTGCGGTGGCGGTAGCGGACAAGTCGCAGCAGAAAATTCGATCGCGAGCCAACTGAATTGATCTTGCTTTTAATATTGAACTGGTGAAATGCTGGCCATACTAAACAAAATCGGAGAAATTATTGCCCGCTGGTGGTCGGATTTTACCCTCCAGACCCGCCTGATGGCCGCTGCTACCCTCGTAGTGTCGTTAATTATGAGTGGCCTGACCTTCTGGGCCGTGAATACTATCCAGCAAGACGCCCGACTTAACGATACTCGTTACGGCCGAGACCTGGGCCTGCTGTTGGCAGCAAATGTGGCGCCGCTGATTGCCAAAAACGATCGCTCCGAAGTCGCCCGCTTTTCCCGCCAATTTTACAGCAGCACCTCCAGCGTCCGCTATATGCTTTACGCAGACGAAGCGGGAGATATTTTCCTGGGGATACCCTTTTCGGAATCCGAGGTGGAGACTTCCCTGACACTGCGCCGCCAGATCAAACTTCCCGATAATTTTCTCGCCGATATTGAGGCGAGAAATTTAACTTCTTTGCCTTTGGTGCGGCAGCATTTGACGCCGGATGGAGAAGTTACCGATGTATTTGTGCCGTTAATTCATGAAGACAAATATTTGGGAGTTTTGGCGATCGGCATTAACCCAAATCCGGCAGCAGTTATCTCTTCAAATCTTACTAGGGATGTCACTTTAGCAGTATTTGTCACAATTTGGGTGATGGTAATTTTGGGAGCTGTATTTAATGCCCTGACAATTACTCAGCCGATCAAACAATTAGTCTTTGGGGTCAAAAACATTGCCAGCGGTAATTTTAAGCAGCGAGTTGACCTGCCTTTAGGGGGAGAATTGGGCGAGTTGATCGGCAGTTTTAATGAAATGGCCCAGAAACTCGAAAGTTATGAAGAACAAAATATTGAAGAGCTGACAGCGGAAAAAGCTAAGTTAGAAACTTTGGTTTCAACGATTGCTGATGGCGCACTTTTATTAGACGCAAATTTGCAAGTGATTTTAGTTAATCCGACGGGGATGCGGATTT
Source organism: Microcoleus sp. K5-D4 (assembly GCF_036704575.1). Classification (NCBI taxonomy): domain Bacteria; kingdom Bacillati; phylum Cyanobacteriota; class Cyanophyceae; order Oscillatoriales; family Microcoleaceae; genus Microcoleus; species Microcoleus sp. K5-D4. The sequence continues at coordinate 11,673 of NZ_JAUBSD010000109.1, read as the reverse complement.
TTGGATGGGAAGGTAAAAACGCGATCGGAGTAAATGTTCTGAACATTTTGCCTTCGGAAGTGCAGCAGGAGTTGGGGAGACCGTTGCAGGAAATAGCTGCGGGCGATCGCGAAGGCGGCGAATTTCGCATCTCGATGAGCGAACCTGTTAACCGTACAATTCGGATTGTTTTAACTACAGTCATTCTGCACAAAGCGCCCGGTGCCGAACCGCTGTGCAAAAGCTGCATCCGCCATGAGGAAGATACCTGTACCGAGCCACAACGCCCGGTAGCTGTAGAGTGTACTTTCTACGAGCAAACCTCCAAGCATCAAGGTTCTGGAAATTACCGAGAAAGTCTCAAAGGCATTGCAATGACAGTGCAGGACATTACTCGCGAAGTAGAACTCAATGAGGCTAAAAGCAATTTTATCAGCAATGTTTCTCACGAATTGAGAACACCTTTATTTAATATCAAATCTTTTATCGAGACTCTCCACGAGTACGGAGAAGACCTTCTAGAAAGTGAGCGCAGGGAATTCCTAGAAATTGCCAATCGAGAAACGGATCGACTAACTCGTTTAGTTAACGACGTATTAGACTTGTCCCGACTGGAATCCTGCCGAGTTTATCACTTGGAAGCTGTTGACCTCCCGCAAGCTGTGGAACAAACCCTGCGGACTTATCAGTTAAATGCTAAGGATAAAGGCATTGAATTAGAGCAAGAAGTTGACCCGTATTTGCCGCCTGCTTTAGGTCATTACGATTTGCTGCTGCAAGTATTTGCAAATTTAGTAGGAAATGCCTTAAAATTTACTCAGTCCGGCGGCAAGGTAGCCATTCGAGCGTATTTGCTAGAGTCGGAGGCGTCCACCCACAAAGACGGTCAATCCGTCAACCAAAACTTGTCACCGGATGCCAAACATTTTCCGGTAGTGCGGATCGAAATTTCTGATACTGGAATTGGCATAGATCCCGAAGACCAACAAGCTATCTTCGAGCGCTTTTTCCGGGTAGAAAACCGAGTACACACTTTAGAAGGAACTGGATTAGGTCTTTCTATTGTCAGAAACATTATTGACAAGCACCACACTAAAATTAATTTAGTTAGCGAAGTTAATGTCGGTACGACTTTCTGGTTCGACTTGGCAGTTTATCAGCCGAAACAAACAGTAGAGATGGAAAATTCTTGGCCAGTGGCAGCAACGGTGGAGAGTGAAACAATTCCGAGTCATATTAAGTGAGCTCACTTAATTAAACGTAAAATGCGATCGGTGTTAAAGCCCCGACTTCTTAAAGAAGTCGGGGCTAGGCCTATTCTGTTTAAAGATTCTCCTAATACGCCTGACCAAATACTGACCTCATCAGTGTGGATTCTCCTTAGCTGTCCTATCTAAGCTCAATTTTACCGATAAAACTACATACCAAGACCAATAAGTACCAACCCCCAATAGTCCCGACTCTGTCAAATTGGTCATTAGAATAAATGTTAATAAATACAAAGGCAAACCCGACTCTGGAAAACTTCCTTTAACTAGGTACTTTATACCTCTAAATATATTATTAAAAAATGACCCAATAAACAACAATAGTCCGGCCCAACCCAGTTCGCAAAGTATATCAATAAAACCATTGTGAGAGTGGGGTGGCACAAAACCAGTTTTAGCTACTACAATTCCGTAAGCGGGATTTTCCGATCTACGCCACCACTGCCAAAATCCTTTTATTCCATAACCAAATATGGGATTATTTTGATTAATTCGCTCAATAATTAAAGGCCAAAACTCGGTTCTACCGGTTAAAGTCATATCTTTTTTCAAACCATCCACAATAATAGCCTCTAAATTATTTAATACCAAAATACTTATACCTACACTACCGACCAAAAATAAGATAAAGCAGAGAAAAGCCCATTTTACAGGTAATTTTTTTAAGAGGGCTAAATAACTCCACAAACTGATTAATACCACTGTCAAAATCCGACTAGCACCACTACAACCTTTTTGCAATCCTACTAAAGCTATTAAAATTATAAATAATGATAAATATCGATACTTGCGATCCTTAAAAGCATATAAAATCCATAAAGAAGCTGTATTAGCCATTTGAAAAGAAAAAGGGTTTTTATGACCTAAAACTCCTGTCCAACAACCGTCCGGCGCTGCATTGGTTTTCACAAGTAACCACAAAGCTAATAAACCAGTTAGCCATCTCAATAATCCATAAATTTCTAACCAACTATACACTTTACCTACATAAATAGAAACCAGTGTTATTCCCCAAATAGCACCAATAGCCCTAAATGTAATTTCAGGGGTTTGTGACCACAAGCCAGATAAAGTCATAATTAACAAAAACAAACCTAAAAAAATGTCTCCTGCTATCCACTTAATGCACATAGAAACAGTTTTTTGGGTAGTTTTAGTTAAACGGGGAAATAGCATTAATATCATACCCCCATAAATGGCAATTTGAGCAATCATCGTTGGGGGTGTAGTTTCTACGTTGTAGAAAACGTTAGGATGGAGTTTGGTAAAGGGCATGGCTATGATACCAGATCCACCAGTTATGGTAAAAAAAAGTATCCCCACAAAAATCTTTTCTAATGTGGCACCCAATTTGGGATGGCGTGCAGCTAAAATATAAATAGTCACAAAGACGATCAGCGTTAAACACAATAGCATCAACGCAAACATCGGCACCCTTAAAATATCATTCATGGCTTTACCTCTATCATAAATTTGTTACTACCTATGAAATGGCTTACTCTACGTGCTTTACAACTGCCACTGCTGGCGTTGGTAGTCACTCTCTCCTACCCTCAAACCAACCTCGCTCAGTCGCCAGCCCCCGCAATAAGTATTAATACTGACTACTATCTAGGTGGTGGAGACAATATTAGAATTGATATCTATGATCTGCCCCAGCTTAGTGGGGAGTATCAAATTCCCGCTGGGGGAGCTATTCAAATCCCCATTATTGGTAGTATTTCCCTTCAAGGATTAACTTTAGAACAGGCCGCCCAAGTTATCACTAGAGCTTATGGCCAGGTTGTGAAAAAACCTTTAGTTACAATCAGCTTACAAGCTGCCCGCCCGCTTAATATTTGGTTATCAGGTGAAATAAGTCGTCCTGGCTCCTACTTATTGCCCCTAGCTAATGGAGGTGGAACTAGACCATCTATTCAGTTTCCCACGCTTCCTCAAGCTTTAGAAAAAGCTGGGGGTATTCGAGCTAGCGCTGATATTCGACGAGTAATTGTGCGGCGTCGGCTCACGGCTAACAAAGAAATAACTATCACTTATAATCTGTGGGATTATTTACAAACTGGTCAGACCAGCCAAGATATCACGTTGCGAGATGGAGATCAAATCTTGGTTCCTCCTCAAGAAACAATTAATTTAGCAGAAACAAATCAACTTAGTGAATCTAATTTTTCTATCCCCGCAGAGCAACCCCGTACTGTCTCAGTATTCGGAGAGGTGAAGCGTCCCGGTAGATATGTAGCGATTGGTGGTGATACCCAAAATGGTCAAAGAAGCAACGGACAGCCGACAATTATTCGTGCTCTACAACTAGCTGGTGGAATCACATCAATCGCTGATATTCGCCAAATCCAACTCCAACGTTATACTAGAAGTGGGAAACAACAAGTTAGAACTATTAACCTCTGGCAATATTTGCAAGAACAAGATACCTCTCAAGATACTATTCTACAAGAAGGGGATATCATCTTTGTGCCGACAGCGACCGCGATCGACCCCGGAGAAGTTTCGGTTCTAGCTACTGCTAGCTTTGCTCCAGGGACTGTGCAAGTGAGTGTTATCGGAGAAGTCAATACTCCGGGTGGACTCAAATTACCTCCTAATACTACCTTAAATCAAGCAATTATGAGTGCGGGGGGTTTCAGACCAAATCGCGCTAACTCTAGATATGTGGAACTGATCAGGCTGAATCCTAATGGCACTATATCCCGCTCGGAAGTATCAATTAATTTGAATCAAGGAATTGACGCTCAAAGCAACCCACTGATTCAAGATAATGACATAATTATAGTGGCACGTTCGAGGACTGCTATCTTTGTAGACAACATTAACACTGTTCTCTCACCAGTTAGTAATATTATTGGTGGAATTCTCGTTCCCACCCGACTGATAGAGCTACTCAGACTATTCGGAAATTAGGAATTAAATAACATACATTTTTGCTATGGATAAAAAACTGTTGTCTTCCCTCAAGAATGACCTTAATGGTCAATATTTATCTGTTCCCTCCGCTAATTACCTAGCTAGTACCCCAGCAGAGGATGACCAAGTTCTTGATATGAATTGGGTACTAGCTGTCGTCAAACGTCGCCTTCTGGTGATGGGCATAGTAGCGGCCAGCATAGCTACTTTAAGCGGTAGTTTCGTACTCAGGGCTGCCAAAAACTCTATTAGTGAGTATGAAGGAAAATTTACAGTTTTAGCCGAACCCATTACGGCTGAGGATCGGCTATCAAAGCTCTTTGTTCAAGCTCAAAATAACAGTTTAGGCATCACCGACTTGAACAAAATTAAATCATCAGCAGAAGAAGGTTCTTCGGTGGATTATCAAAGTTTATCGCGGGTTTTAAAAAGCCCAGAAGTGTTACTACCATTAGTTAATAAGTTGCAAAAAAAATATCCAAAGTTTGACTATAAAACTCTCAGTAGTCGCTTGGTCATCCAACGTGTTACTTTCTTGCGAGATGGGAAGCAGGGTGGTACTAAACTCCTAGATATTAGCTATCGCGATCGAGACCCCAAGCGCATCCAATATGTCCTGGATGAAACTGCCAAATATTACCTAGAATATATGGATAAAGAGCGTTTAAGAGTTAACAAACAAAGTATTGACTTTATCGCTCGACAAATGCCACCACTCCAGCAGAAAGTTGATAAATTGCAACAAGAATTACAAATGTTAAGAGTTCAGTATAACTTTAATCAACCAGAAGTACGCAGCCGCAGCCTATCAGATCAGCTAGATAATTTAACTAATCGTCGCCTCGAAGTGCAAGTACAACTAGCAGAAAGTAGGCACCAATATGAAAGCTACAATAAAAGAGCTTTAACAGGCGATTATCGTTGGATTGTTGATATTAGCCCCAAGTCTTATGAAAATTTAATTAGCAAAGTAAATGAAATAGAGTCGCAATTAGCTTTAAGCTCTACTCAATTTTATGAAAATAGTCTTCCCATTCAATCTTTGCGGGAAAAGCAGCAAAGTTTGCACGATTTAATGAAAAAAGAAGCTGAGTCTGTCATTTTTCAGATGAAAACACAACTCGAACAGTTGGAAGCTCGCGAGCGATTGATAACTAATAGCCAAAATTTACTGCAAGCAAAAATCACTCAAATGCCTCAAGCTCAACTTCGCTATGATGACATACAATTAAAACTAGAATTAGCTAAAGAGAATCTCAAACTGTTCATCGAAAAACAAAAAACTTTGCAACTAGATGCTGGTCAAATAGATGGCTCTTGGCAAATTATATCTAAACCACAATTAGTCACAAACGAAAAAGGTGATCTCTACCCAGTAACAGAAAAACCAACCCGTCGCCATCTAGCGATCGCGCTCGTTATTAGCACTTTACTAGGCATTGCTATAGGTTTCCTAGTAGAAGTTTTAAATACTGTTTTCCATACTCCCGAAGAAATTAAATCAGCAACTAAGCGCCCTCTTTTGGGAGTCATTCCGATCGCCAAAGCGATGAAAATTAAATCTCGTAGAGGTGAAAGGGTTCCCGCTCAATTCAGTAGCGTAAGTTCAAATACTAACAGTGCAAGCTTAAAACGAATAATAGTTTCCAATTACAAAGATTTTCCTGTGGTCGAGGCATTTCACTACTTATACACCAATATTCAATTATTAAATGCGGAACACCCAATAACTTCTTTAACCATCACTTCTACCATTAAAGGTGAGGGTAAGTCAACTGTAGCACTTTATTTAGCTAAAACTGCTTCTGCTGTTGGTAAACGGGTATTATTAGTGGATGCTAATATGCGTGTGCCTCAACTGCACACATACCTTGGCTTATCAAATATGAAAGGTTTAAGTAATGTTTTAAGTTCTGATTTAAGCTTAAATGAGGCTATTCAGCGATTACCAGATGATGACAATCTTTTTGTCCTTACAGCAGGTACTATTCCCTCTGATCCAATTAAATTACTTTCTTCGAGAAAGATGCACTATTTAATGGAACAATTCCTAGCCTTATTTGATTTAGTCATTTACGATACGCCGCCTTTGATTGGTTTAGCAGACGGCCATTTACTAGCTTCTCAAACGGATGGTACAGTGCTGATAGTTAAAATAGAAAAAACCGATCGCGGTCTGGTAAACAAAGCTTTAGATCAACTAAATGTAGCCGATTTTAAAGTATTGGGAGTAGTAGCTAATGGGGTTAAATAACTAACGCTAAAATGAAGTTAGATAGCCAAAGGAAGAAGTAAGACTATTTGTTTTTTTGTTGGCGAGAGGTATTAAAATCCTGGATAGGGGTTTGCAGTTAGCCTATAGTGGGGTTATTTTTGGAAACTGGTAGAAGAAGCCGATGTAAAATGCAAAATAAGTAAATCAACCTAATTAAACCTAAAACCATCGCACTCTTACCACCCCGACTTCTTTAAGAAGTCGAGGTGGCAATTAGATCAAGACTTAAGAAAGAGTCTTTCTAGCACGTTCCGATCGCTCTTCTGCGGTATCCATAACATCCGCCATTTTATCCACCATTTCCCCGGGATAATTTTCCAGTACCCGAGTAGAAAGAGAAATCCTGCCACGACCTTGATCGAGGTCAAGCACGATCGCTTTTAGGGGTTGACCGGGAGTAAAGACCTTTCCAAGGTTATCAATATATTTTTGGCTAACTTGCTTGATGTGCAGCAAACCGCTAACTCCTTCCAAGTCTACAAACACACCAAAAGGCTTGATGCTGCTGACTTTTCCTTCCACCAACTGACCGATTTGCAACTGATTGAAGGCATTTGATTGAGTGGCCATCCGCTGGGAAAGTACGAGTTTTTCTCGTTCGCGATCGACCTCCAAAAAATTAACGCTCAAAGATTGACCGATCAGCGATTCTAGGTTATCGCGTTCCACTAAGTGCGATCGAGGAATAAAACCGCGCATTCCCTGAACATCTACAGTCACGCCGCCCTTATTTGCCCCAGAAACCCGCACCTGAAGAACTTTACCGGTTTCCTGCAATTCAATTAAATCTTCCCAAGCTTGCTGAATTTGTAACTGCCGCAGAGACAAGGTAACTTGGCCATCTGCATCTTGTTCGCGGATAATCAAAAAGTCCCGTTCCTCGTCCAGCGGAACCACTTCCGACAAATCCGTTACTGTTCTCAAAGCAGCCTCTTCGATCGGCAAAAAAGCCGAAGACTTGCCGCCGATATCAACATACGCGCCGTTTGAGTCGTACTCGAACACTTTGCCGCGCACTACTTGTCCCTTCTGGAACTCGTAATTGTGCTGTTCGAGGGCTTTAGCAAAATCATCCATTGAAAAGGATGCTTTTGCGCTTTGAGAACCTGTAGATTTGGAATTCATGTCAGTTTAGTTGTCAGTTGTCAGTAATTTAGTTGGCAGTCGTCAGTAGAAAAAATTTTCCCACTCTCCCCATCTCCCTATCTCCCCATCTCCCACTCTCTAAGCTGGTTGAAGTTGCTGATGAAATAGCTGCTTCACCTGCACCCACGAGTCGGCTGCTGCCGTAGCGTCGTAACTGCCGCGGTGGTCGCAGAAGAAGCCGTGATCGGCATTGTAGCGGAAAATTTGGTGAGAAATACTGTGTTTTTGCAATTCTGCGGCGATTTGGTCAACTTGTTCTAAGGGAATGCTGGGGTCTTGAGTGCCAAAAAAGGCGTAGAGAGTGCCTTTAATGTCTGCTGTGCGGGCGATCGTCGGGGTTCCGCCCCCGGGGGTTTGGGTGGCGATACCGGCGCCGTAGAACGACGCTGTAGCCTTGATTTCGGGCAAAGTAGCGGCGAGGTAGGCGACGTGTCCTCCAAAGCAGAAACCAATGCAGCCAAAACCTTCTGGTTTGACAGAGGGTAGAGTTTTGAGGTAATCGATGGTGGCTTGGATATCGCCCAGAAGTTCGGAAGCTGTGGTTTTTTCTTTGTATTCTCTGCCGATTTGGATGGCTTCGGGTGTGTAGCCGGTTTCAAAGCCGGGGGCTTGACGCTGGTAAATGGCTGGGGCGATCGCCACATATCCTTCTTTTGCTATTCTTTCAGTAACTTCGCGGATGTGCGAGTTGACGCCAAAGATTTCTTGAATTACGATAACTGCGGGAAATTGCCCTGGGGAGGCTGGCTGGGCTAGGTATGCAGCTATTTGCAAATCCCCGTTAGGAACTGTGATGTTTTTGGTGCTAATTTCGGCTTTTGTCATAGAGAGTTTTAAGGTAAATGCCACTCTACTGATTTTAAGTTAATTTGGGGATTTTTTAGGCAATTCGCTAATAATCTTTTTCGGAACCGCGAAGCGCAAATCCCGCAAATATTGCAGGTGAAAATTCGCTATTTATTGAAAGTTTAGGTTTTTCTGAATAAGTCGGTGTCGATCGCTCCTAGCAATTAATTGGGATAAAATATCGGTTAAATATAAATTTTTGTCGGTGATTTGCTCAAATATAGATTTTGATAAGCCTATGGTTGAGAACATTTTAGCTGGCTAGTTCGTGAGATTTTTAAGATAAGTGTCTAACTAGATTGGCTGTTAAATATGAGCTAATTTTTTTTACTATATCGGAGTAGTTTTTAAATCCCTTTGCTTTTTGGTGGGCGGAATCGTTGTGTTTTTTTTACTAATTTTAAGTAGTCTTTTAGGGCTATATTGCGGTAGGTTGTTGGTTTTTCCTTGAGCTTCCCTTTATGGGCAGTGGATGTAGTACAGTGTGTTTGAGTGTGCTCAATTGAGTGAGACTGAGTATGGTAAGTTACGATCGCCACGCCGAACAAAGTCATCGAACCAGTTGAGGAGATTGATGGAGGCTAGGACTCAAGTCTAAGTTACGATCGCCACGCCGAACAAAGTCATCGAACCAGTTGAGGAGATTGATGGAGGCTAGGACTCAAATCTAAGTTACGATCGCCACGCCGAACAAAGTCATCTAACCCAAGGAAGACTGTATTTTGTTTTTTCCGCTGTGCGCTTGCTGTCAGACTAAGATCGAAGGTATTGGTGGCGTAGAGCCCGTTGAACGCACAATATTTTTTGCTGAGTTTGCGTCAATGGGTAGCTGTTAAAATCGGAGTATCAAATTTATCGGCTCAAACTCATGTGCAGCAAGAGTTTGATGCCCCTCGTGTGAAAAAAAGATTGACGGAAAGTCTGAAAGATTTACAGGATAAGGTTTTGGAGTGAGTATGGAAACTCGGGTATTGACAAGCCGAAGGCTGGAATGGTACTTTTCTTTTAGATCGACGCAACTGCACCTTGAAAACCAAATACACCCTGGCTTCTGGAACGGGCAGCCGGAAAAAACCTAAAACCCTATCAGGGATTGAAACTCGAGCAAAGCTTTAGAAAAATCACCATCATTGCGCCGGAAAAAACCTAAAACCCTATCAGGGATTGAAACTTGCTATCAGTTGGCAAAAAAATAGCGGCCAAATTTGCCGGAAAAAACCTAAAACCCTATCAGGGATTGAAACGACTTGTATCATCTCAAACACACACCAAGTATATAGCCGGAAAAAACCTAAAACCCTATCAGGGATTGAAACAAAAAACAGCTTGCCGAACAATTACCCCTACTTCGCGCCGGAAAAAACCTAAAACCCTATCAGGGATTGAAACCAGCTAGCTGAGAACGCCGACCACGAGCTTCGAGAACGCCGGAAAAAACCTAAAACCCTATCAGGGATTGAAACGGATAGTCACAAGGCCTACGGCCTTGGAACATCTACAGCCGGAAAAAACCTAAAACCCTATCAGGGATTGAAACGCAACTGTGGCTATTTCTGCGGGTGTTGTTGTTGGCCGGAAAAAACCTAAAACCCTATCAGGGATTGAAAGCCGACGAACCAGCAGAACACATCGGAGAATTTGTGCCGGAAAAAACCTAAAACCCTATCAGGGATTGAAACCATATACAGAAGTGGTAGCAGCGAAGGAAGCGGGCAGGCCGGAAAAAACCTAAAACCCTATCAGGGATTGAAACTAATTGCTGCAAGGAGTTAGGGCATGGTAGTGAAAATAGCCGGAAAAAACCTAAAACCCTATCAGGGATTGAAACTTTCACTAAAGAGGAAGCTGACGCCCTGAAGGCGCCGGAAAAAACCTAAAACCCTATCAGGGATTGAAACCTAAATTTTTTGATTAATTCCTCAAGCTGCTTTTTGGCCGGAAAAAACCTAAAACCCTATCAGGGATTGAAACAACTGATTTAATCATACAATCAAGAAAAATATTGAGCCGGAAAAAACCTAAAACCCTATCAGGGATTGAAACGAAAGTGTAGGGGCAATAGCGGTATGATGAGACATATCAAGCCGGAAAAAACCTAAAACCCTATCAGGGATTGAAACCGGTGCTGCCTGTGCTGCCAAAAAGCACATCAAGCCGGAAAAAACCTAAAACCCTATCAGGGATTGAAACAAGAGTATACATCATAAGAGTTACAGATGACAGATTGCCGGAAAAAACCTAAAACCCTATCAGGGATTGAAACCAGGATAGAGCCGTAATACGATTCAGCTTCACTGTGCCGGAAAAAACCTAAAACCCTATCAGGGATTGAAACTAGCTCTTTCTCGCTGTGCAGCGGCTCGCGTTGCAGCGCCGGAAAAAACCTAAAACCCTATCAGGGATTGAAACTCACCGTTACTTTAAGTTGTGGGTATCTCGGACTGCGTTTGCCGGAAAAAACCTAAAACCCTATCAGGGATTGAAACTCACTTTCATTATCGTGTGCTAGGGATTTTTGAATGCCGGAAAAAACCTAAAACCCTATCAGGGATTGAAACGCATCACCGCTAATAATTTCAGCGATATTTGCTTGCCGGAAAAAACCTAAAACCCTATCAGGGATTGAAACAAGTGGTGAATTATTGACAAAATAACACAGTGTTAATGTGTTGCCGGAAAAAACCTAAAACCCTATCAGGGATTGAAACAATGTATCCAAAGAAGGTATGCGGAAACTGATCCGGCCGGAAAAAACCTAAAACCCTATCAGGGATTGAAACGATATCTGACCTCTCTTGAGAGCCGATTACGTCGAGAGCCGGAAAAAACCTAAAACCCTATCAGGGATTGAAACTTGCTTAAATCCAGAGAAACAAATTTGGGAAATTTGGCCGGAAAAAACCTAAAACCCTATCAGGGATTGAAACGATTTCATCGAACCAAGCTATGTAGAACTTGTCACGCCGGAAAAAACCTAAAACCCTATCAGGGATTGAAACAAAGACACCCTGATGATTAACGACAGACAAACCCGCCGGAAAAAACCTAAAACCCTATCAGGGATTGAAACAGGCGATGATGGAAAGCCTAAAAGCATGGCTGCGCCGGAAAAAACCTAAAACCCTATCAGGGATTGAAACTTGTAGATGTAACATAGCTATCTTAAGCTGCTACGCAGCTAAACCGGATAAAATAGCATTGCCTTTATTTTTGATTTTTCGCTCCCATTTAATAACCATT
>NZ_JAUBSD010000108.1:0-21796 GCF_036704575.1 Microcoleus sp. K5-D4 | reverse complement strand
TTTTAAATCACCCTAACCTTCCTTCAGTCTTGTCTTATGGTACTTTGGCTGCTTAAAAACTGTCCGGACTATTGTAAATAAATACTTAACTTGAAGTGATAAGAATAATAAAAATTTCCGTAGTGCGGCGAGGAAAGCCCGATTGAGCCAGACGCTCACACTACCGTTTCCACCCTAGCTACTATTGCATAACTTTTAACCATTGCTATTAGTTATAGTTCACGGCCCTACAACATAATTATTTTTTATTCTTCTACTGTTAAATCACTTCTTTTTTGGCAATAAGTTTATTTGCCGATAACCTTCTTCAAATTCTCTAGTTATTGTAGCCTGTTTTTGGCAATATAGTATTGATTCCCTATTTTAAAATCTTCCCTCTAAAATGGTATGAGATAAAAATTGAGAATGGCTATAATCAATCACCTAAATTTATAGGGATTCAAAGGTAGCGGTGAAACCATTTAAGGTTAAGCATTCTTCCATAAATTCCTCTACATCATTGACATCCTCAAGCTGATATTCCATGATGCGTTGAGCATCGCCTTTCATCTTTTTGGAAGAAAGAGGTGTGGCAGGATATTTGGCAGCGATCGCTTTGAAAGCTTTGGAATGGGTATCCCAGCTTGCAGCAGAACATTTTATGATTAAAAGCCACATGATTAAATTCCTTCTTGTGTTTGGTTGATTAATAGTCTGACACGAGTAACACTTAGGTCGATAATGCCGAAAAATCAAGGGATTCTGTGGTTTGGAAAAAAGCTAAAAGCCGAGCCACTATGTGAGCAGCACCACCCTTAACATTAGACTCAACATTCAAAGGCATCACCGGATCGTGGAGTGATAAGCGTAACAGAAACCAGCCGGATTCGCTAGGTGACGTGCAGGAAATTCGCAGACCTTCGTAGTTATTGGGAACTATTTTCCAGTCTGCTTGCGTTGAGACAAATTGTTGCAGTTGTTCAATAACGCGCTCGCCGTGAGCCTTGAAATCATCTACACCAAGTTTAATCCGAAATTCTGCACTTTCTTCGGGTTCTTTTAAATTCGCAATTAAATCTGGCAAAGATTGGTTTGCTAGCTTGGATTTAGCCAATTCAATCAATAATTTGCTAACCAAATAAGCGCCATCATCAAGAAAGTAATTTTCTTTCAAAGCTCCATGTCCAGAGGTTTCAATCGCCAGCCATGATTCCTGTCCGGCTTCATTGAGGCGAATCGACTCGTCAATCACATTTTTGTAGCCGCGTTTAAAGCGATGGTGAATCCCTTTTAAATCTTGTTCGATGAATTGTGTCAAGCCATCGGAGGTGATAGAATCAGTAACAATGGTAGAGCCTGGGTGTTCTTGTAATACGATCGCAGAAATCAAGGCAATTAAGCGATTGCGATTGAGTTCCTTGCCCACTTGATCGACGGCCGCACTGCGATCGACATCGGTATCAAAAATAATCCCAAAATCAGCTTGGTGTTCTATTACCGCTTGACAAATTGACTGCATTGCCTGTTTATCTTCGGGATTTGGCACATGATTGGGGAAAGTACCATCGGGTTCTAAAAACTGACTGCCCGTGGTGTCTGCACCTAAAGGTTTTAAGACTTTATCAACATAAAAACCGCCAGCACCGTTGCCTGCATCCACAACAATTTTTAGTCCTGTTAGTGGTTCCTCAAAATTATCGGGATGATTGACTGATTCCCTAATCTTGGTGACAAATTGGTTAGCATAAACTGAGATAAAATCATGCTTTGCAATCTTACCGGGCGATGAGGCTGGCTGAAAGTAATTGCTTTGGGCTAGTGTTAAGATATCTGTAATATCCTGCTTTTGTAACCCTCCTTTGGGAGTGAAAAACTTTAAACCATTTCGATTAAATGGCAAATGGCTAGCAGTGAGCATAATCGCGCCGTCGCAATCAAAACCAGGGGTAATGGTACTCATAAACATGGCGGGGGTTGAGGCCATGTCAAAGTCGTACACTGTTGCACCAACTGAGGCGATTCCCTCGATCACTGCTTGCATTAAGGTTTGCCCTGATAGGCGACTGTCACGCCCGATCGCGATCGTTAATTCGGCTGCTGGTTTATTGACTTTTTGCACCAGCCAACTGACAAAGGATTTACCTAAGATTGTCGCAATTTCGGGCGTTAGGTTGACTTTTTCATTGGGAACGCCTTCGAGGGCGATACCGCGAATGTCTGATCCATTTTGAAGTTTTGTCCAGTTGAAGATTTGCATAATAATTGATGGTAAGTAAAAATATCGGAGTCGGCGGTTGAAACCGATCATACAAAGTTTTGTCTGTGGCTAGACGATTCGAGTCAGCTTCGCCGCACGTCTTTCGCGGACTAATAAATATAGCCTTTCTCAGAAATATGAGGTACTATAGGGCATAGGCCTCCGTGGGCATAGGGCATACCTCACTTTTTTGATAACCCCTGTAAACAGGGGAGAAATTTTGGATTTGGTATTATTAGTCATTAGGGTGACAGAGTTTTTCAATTCAATCAGCTAATCGGCATTTAAGTTGTATTTAAAGAAACAATCCCAGTCTTGTGGGTGGGATTTGAGCAACCCCCAAAATATCCAATTGAAATGTTGAACCGCTTACTGGGAATTTTAGCCCCATCACCGCTAAGATTAAGCTCTCATTCCTTAGTCGCGTTCAACGCTGTAAATTGCCTGCAAGCGGAACTCACCATGAGGGGGAACTTCCACAATATCTGTAGCTGCATTGGTCGTTTCTACGCAGAGTAAGCGCTGATAATCTGCATCATCAAGGTCGGCCATATTTGCAGAAATTGTCACCCAGGGATTCCACACTACGACGGATTTACTACCAGAGGATTTAATGCGAATCCGACGATTGAGGGCCCTATCGTCAATGACTAATTCCTTGGTGACATCGAGATAAATGCGATCGACTTCACCTGTTACTACCACTGCACCCACTTGAGTTTTTTCGACACCACCATCCGCTTTATCAAGATACTGGCTATTTTCTAAACCTAAAACCTGCACACGGTTGATATCCCCGACTTGGAAATAGGTGTGGAAAGCTTGGGTGAGGGGAAATGCTTTGGCGCCTAAATTGCGGGTGATTAATTCTACAGTGAGGCTGGTGCCGATCGTAATCACGATCGCCAGTTCAAAGGCTTGGGGCCAAATTGCTCTAGTTTCATCGGTATCCTTGAGTCCTAGAGTGACTTTGGTTGCGCCGTCTGGGGTTGTGGCGGTTTCTAGCACATTCCAGAGGCGATTCCGCACAAACCCATGACTCGGACGCCCCAAGGCTTCGGGATCTGGGCCAAACCATGGCCAACAGATTGGTATACCGCCTTTGATGGCTTTCCCTTCGGCATAGTAGGCTTTTTCGCTGACGAACATCAAGTCTGTGGCTTCGGTGGCTGGTTGAAAGGAGAGAACTTGACCGGAATACACAGAAATTAAGGCTTTGGCTTGACCGTTGTCGATGTGAATCATCGGGAAACCACCGTTTCCGGTGGCGAAGGTGAGGTTCCCGGCAATGCCGTAGTCTGTGTTTAATTGGTCAATACTCATGCTTTTGGCTTGGTGAATTGCTTTACAATTATCCGATATTATGGTTGCTAGATTGATTAGATTGTTGAGTTTGACCTGCGAGGGTGCGATCGACACAAGGATGCAGTCAGAGAAACGGCTGGCGAGTCCCCACACATCGCGACGGGATGTGCGATAGAACGCGCACTTGCACGCTCAAATGTTGCACCTTTCCGTCTCCCGCCACTTGGATTTGGCGGGTACCGGGGCGATTGAGTGGCGTCGTCGGCAGCAGGGCCCGAAAGCGATTGGTGCCCCTAGGAAAAGCTGGGTAGTTTTTTTGCTGTACGGAAACCGTTGGAGTTCCCCTGCTGCTGTTTACGTGAATCATTACTGACAGCGTATCTCCTAGTTCGGGAGTTGCCGGCGTCACCTTCACCTGCAAAGCTTGTACCGGGGATACCAAACTGAGAATGCTCGCGATCGTTCCCCCGCTCAAAATCGCCTTCTTCATGTTTGCTTTCAATAGCCTGCATCCAAAAATAGCGCCCGCAACTATTTTCCCACTTTGTCCGCAGTTGGCTCGATTCGCAGTCGCAGTGATGACGGATATCCTTAATCTTTGTCTGGCTAATGTTACCCAAAAATTCTAATTTTAGTACCCTCTCACCGCAAAGGATAACGCACTATTACGACTTGCGCCAAGTCAGCAAATGTATCGGGATTTAGTCAGAGCGCAAGGCGCTATTTGCCGACTTTGTAGCAAAGCTGCATCACAGGATGTTTCACGGTTTCGAGGGCGGTATAATTTTGTTATTCTGAGTGGAGGGCGATCGCAGCGAATCATCTGGGATTGTGGGAAAATACTGAGATGTTTCACTTCCGTGCGCTGCATTTAACAGGACACAGAAACACTTATGTCAAATATATTATAAATTTTCAATATTTGACATAATTATTATTTAAATGCCACTGTTGTAGATATTACAGAGGTTAAAATGCCATGCCAAGCGATCGCGATAGACCCAGAGAATACGATGCAGTCAAGGGGGGGCAAAATTCAATTCCTGTAGGTGCGGCGGTACAGGGAGGAATTGCCGGCGTTAAAAGCCGATTGGCCTTGCCCTCTGTCGAAGCTAGAATCGCCGCACTCTCCGAAGCGCTGAATTATGGAGATGCAGGATTAGATTTGATACTGGGAGCATTGCAGGATGAGTCAGTACAGGTTAAATTAGCTGTCTATTCACTACTGAAAGATAGAAATGAGGAGAAGATAAAACAACATTTACAAAACTATTTTTTTGATTTTGATGTCATCACTGTTAATTCTAATGGACGAGAAAGCAGCCGCACCAAGTCGTTTGCTTTCTACTTCCCCGAAGACCTAGGAAATGGAATTGTGTTGGAAATGGTTTACATTCCCGGTGGCACATTGATGGTAGAGTCGCCAGTAACAGAAGTTGATAGATATAGAGATTATGGGGAAGGTGAGAAGCCTCAAGTCACAATACCCGCTTTTTATGCAAGCAAATACCCCATCACCCAAGCAGAGTGGGAAGCAGTTATGGGAAATGAAACCAACCAATCGAGTTTCACAGGCGAAAAACGTCCTGTTGAAAATGTATCGTGGCGGGAGGCATTTAGATTCTGTAAAAAACTATCGCAAAAAACCAGTAAAAAATATCGTCTTCTGAGTAAAGCAGAATGGGAATATGCTTGTCGTGCCGATGCAACAGCAGCCCCATTTGAGAGTGATTATTTGTCAATTATCCAACAAGTTAACCGTGAGGGCAATCATCTCGACTTTGATGCACCGCAGGGTTTTCATCGCCAAGTAAAGAATGTGGGGAGTTTTGGGCCCAATGCTTTTGGACTTTACGATATGCACGGCAAGGTTGCGGAATGGTGTGGCAATAGTGGCTTGGATAATACCGATGAAGGCCCCGAATCGACAGGCGGTATTATCTCACTCTCAACAAGGATGTTGCTTGAGTCTATCAGTCATACACCCCAGTGGTACCGCATGATGCACCTGTGTCACAGCCCGTATCAAGAAGGCATCGGCTCTTCTTTGATAGAGGGTGTTCGCGTAGCAATGTCGTCGTATTCTTCCCCCTCCTAGTTTGTCCAGCAAGGGTTCTTCTTTTCTCTTTAGCCCTTTTTGTTCTTTTCTCCATTATTTGTAGGGTGCGTGGCTTTCTACAATCTGCAAATGCGATCGGCATCTCACAGCGACGCACCATCCAAAATATGTTGCGATCGAACTGATTCGGATCTGCGGTGCGTCGCTGAAAAATTTCTCGATTTTTTTTAACGGAGATTAAAGATACAGGACTTAGGCACTCGACCAAAGAAACCGGGTTTTTTACCGAATCTGCGGATCGCAACGAAGTATTTCCGTAAAAAAACCCGGTTTCTGGACGCCCGTGCGTAAGTCCTAATATTTAAAATATGCCAAGGTCGATCGCACATCAGGAAGGATAAAAAATATCATCCTCAATCTTCCTCTTCCCGATTCAATTCAAAAATTTATTAACGAACAAGTGGCAAGCGGAGGCTACAGCAATGCAGCAGAATATATCTTGCACCTAATTCGCCAAGAACAACCAAGAACCGCGCGGGTTGAGTCGTTATTGTTGGCTGGTTTGGATAGTGGCAATTCTCTAGAGATTACCGATGATTGGTGGGAGCAAAAACGCGCCTATAAGGTTGTTAGTTAATGGTTTTAAGAATTATGTGATTTTTTATTTTTTAGGACTTACCCAGGGGAAATCAGAAACCGGGTTTTTTTACGAAAATATTCAATTGTGACCCGCAGATTCGCTAAAAAACCCGGTTTATAGACCTGGGGGTGCGTAAGTTATATGCTTCCAGCATTCTCGATTTTTCACCTAGATTAAATATAGCGACGCACCCTACCAACTCCGAAATCACCCTGCAATTAGCTTGCTTGTACCTTCGGAAGACTCAGTTTTTCAACTATATTTTTCCGCAGGTAAACTGTCAGCGGTTTTTCAACTAAAGAGTAAAAAATGCAGCCAGCGATTACAGTTATCAGTGCTACCAACGCAGGTGCAAAAAAGCTATCGAAATATTTTCCTAGATTTGCCTTTTGCAGCAATTTGGTAGTTGCTGAAATCAGCGGGCCGTGAGTTAAAAATATCGAGTACGAGGCATCTCCTAAGTACGTGAAAATCTGAGGTATTTTCGGAGAATCTTTGAGATCGATCGAGGTGGCAGCAATGATTAACAGAGCGGCTAGCACTGCAAAAGTAGTGACGCGCTCAAACTTTATGTTTCCCCATGCGACGAGCATTCCTAAAATAACATATCCTAAATTTGCAATTCCAAACAATATCCACCTGTACTTACCAATCTTATTGTTACATTTAATCACTATATAGGCAGCCAAGCAGCCCAGAACAAATTCTAGATTCATATTGCCAAATACTTGATTTAGCAAGAAAAAAGATTTGGGGAAGCTTATAAGTTTACAAAAGTTTAAAATCGTTACCAATAGCCAAGCCGAAAGTATAGGCACCGAATATTTAGGTTTCAACCAGATAGCTATACTGAACAGGAAGTAAAAATATAATTCGTAAATTAAAGTCCAACCTACATCCAGAATGGGCTTGTCCTTTTGAGGAATCAAGAGCAGCGACAAAATTACCTGTCCCAAACTTAAATCTTTATTGTTAGCAAAACCAGGAATTACTAGAAAGAAACACAAAACTGTTAGAGTAATTATCCAGTAAATCGGGTAAATTCGCACGCCACGTTTGACTAAAAACGATTTTAACTGATCCTTTTTACCGATCGCCGATCGGTGAACATACACCATGATGAAACCGCTCAATACAAAAAAGTAATCAACACCGCTCCACCCAGCCTGAAATAAATTAAAAAAAGTAACTTGATTTAATCTTTCAGCACTCATATCGTTGAGGTGAAACATTACCACTAAAACAGCCGCAATCCCTCGATAAACTTGCAAGAGGTTAAGCTTTTTGTGAGGAGTTGAACTCTGTGCCATGAGAAAATACCTGGGTCAAGGGTGGCCGTTGTGCTTGTTCCTCAACTATAGTCAACGCCCTAAACATAGTCAACACATTAGACACTATAATATAACTTTATACTTTTTTCATAAACTTGTGCAAGAAGACTTCCGACTGATCGTTGACTTAGTTCTAGTTCTCGCTGCTGCCGCAGCAGGAGGACTCTTTGCATCGCTATTGCGACAGCCGGTAATTCTCGGGTATCTCCTGGGAGGGATCGTAGTTGGGCCGGCAGGTTTGGGGCTGATTAAAGAATTAATTCAGGTAGACACCCTGGCTGAATTCGGGGTTGCCTTTCTGTTGTTTGCCTTGGGAGTGGAATTTTCGTTCGCCGAACTCCAGAAAGTTAAAACCATTAGTTTGGGCGGGGGGGGCTTGCAAATTGTGCTGACGATCGCCATTACTACTGGAATTTCCTTGGCTGTAGGCTGGGTAGAATCGCCTGCTCAAGGGGTGTTTTTAGGAGCGATTCTGTCGCTTTCCTCGACTGCCGTTGTACTCAAGTGCTTGATGGAGCGCAATGAATCCGGTACTTCCCACGGTCAAGTCATGCTGGGAATATTAGTAGTTCAAGATTTGGCTTTGGGGCTAATGCTAGCCGTTTTGCCGGCACTCAATCAGCCAGCAGAAGAGATCGGCATGACGGTAGCGTGGGCCCTGCTGCGGATCGGGTTATTTGCTATCGGTGCTGTAGGCGCGGGCATTTGGCTCGTACCGCAGTTGCTGCGCTACCTGGCGAAAACAGAAAGTCGGGAACTGTTTTTGCTGGGAGTTGTGGTTTTGGCTTTAGGGATTGCGCTGCTGACAGAATATTTGGGTTTTTCGATCGAGATGGGCGCATTTGTGGCGGGTTTAATGATTTCGGAGGTGGAATATGCCGACCAAACTCTAACTTATGTCGAGCCTTTGCGAGATATTTTTGCATCCTTATTTTTTGTCACCATCGGAATGTTAATCGACCCGGTGTTTCTCTGGAACCATCTAGAATTAATTCTGGGACTGGTATTTCTAGTATTTATCGGCAAATTCTTGATCATCGCGCCGATCGTCCGACTATTTGGCTATCCCCTAAAAACAGCATTAATCACAGGTTTGGGCTTAGCTCAAATAGGAGAATTCTCCTTTGTACTCGCTAGTTCTGGTCAAGTTATGGGGCTGGTTTCGCGGGACGTTTACTTGTTAATTTTAGGCACGACAGCAGTCACCCTCGTGCTGACTCCGTTTGTGTTGAGAAGCGTGCCTCAGTTATTGAAATGGGCGGAAAATTTCGGGCCTTTACAGCGCTATTTTGACGAAACATCTCAACCTGTGGCAATAGCTGAAAGTTTGCCGGAACAAAATTATGTTGTGGTTTGCGGCTACGGGCGAGTCGGTAGAATTTTAGTCAAAATGCTGCAAAGCCGCAACTGTTCAGTTGTGGTTATCGACGAGTCAGAAAGTAGAATTCAAGATTGCAGAATGCAAGGAATTCCTTACATTTACGGGAATGCTGCCAGCTTGCACGTATTGGAAGCCGCCCGGGTGGAAAGGGCAAAAGCAATGGCGATCGCCCTTCCCGATCCCATGAGCACTCGCTTGTGTCTGAAGCGGGCTTTAGAATTAGTCCCGGATTTGGATATTGTGGTGTGCGCTAACCAAGATAAAGACATCGAACTGCTTTACCAACTGGGGGCCTGGGAAGTCGTGCAGCCGGAGTTTGAAGCCAGTTTAGAACTGTCTTCCCACTTGCTGGCTGGCATGGGGCTCTCGGCAATGGCGATCGGGCGAGATGTGCAGCAAATTCGCAGCAGCCGCTATCTGGAATTGCGCCCACCGCGCGAACCTTTGGCGGTTTCGCGGGATTTGAAAGTGGCGGTTCGAGATATGAACAGCGAGTGGTACAGCTTGCCGTCGGGTTCTCCCATAGCCAGCATGACTCTGGAAGAAACTAACCTGCGCCAGTTGACAGGGGTCAGCGTGATGGCGATCGTCCGCGAGAATGGTGAGGAAATTGATTATCCTAACGGCAAGACAGCTTTGCTGTCGGGCGATCGACTTTTTGTAGTAGGAGAACCGGAAGAACTCATCAGTTTTGAGTTGCTGGCGAAGGGCGAAGTTGCAGTTCCGCAGGGCGACAGTTCTTGCCAGTGGCTGAGGCTACCAGCAAAGAGCCCTTGGTCCGGCAAAAAACTGTCAGAGGTAGATGTGCTGACCCAGTACGGGGTGCAGGTGCGGGCGATCCGCCGGGAAGGGAAATTTACTCGCTGGCCCGACGGAACTACGAATTTGCAAGAAGGCGATCGTTTGCTGCTGTGCGGCGGCTTTTACGAACTCGGCTTGATGCAGCGGACGGCCTCACCACCGGTGCCGCAACCTGCTTTAAAGGTGCCTTTGGTCAAGGCCCAAGTCATCGAAAAGCTGTTTAGCGATTAGTCAGCGGGCAGTGGGCAGTGGGCAGTGGGCAGAAAAAGAAACTATTCTCAATGGCCCATGCCCCATGCCCCATGCCCCATGCCCCATTCACCATTCCCCACTCTCAGCCGTTGGGTTTGAGATAAGCAATTGCTGGTCGCGAGATCAGAATTTGTGTTTCTGAGGCATCGAGGAGGCAAATGCAGCTATTATCCTGCCAAAAAATTCTGCCAGCTACTAAGTCGCCGGTCAGGAGTTTGATCTCCACCTGTTGTTTGTCTTTGATGTAGCTTTGTATTAAGCGAACGCTGGGCAATCCGGTTTCAAATTCAGACATAGTTCAGAAAAATATAGTCAAATATTACCTTAAACCATATTCTTCTGTTTATACCGTTTAACCCTTACTGTCGCAACTACAAGCGCGTCTACGCGATGAGGCATAAACCCATTGGCGGTTCCTTTTCTACCGATATTCATTGAGGAATTGACATCAGCATTAATTAGATATCCCTGTAGAGTTATAAAAATTATATTTGTTTATATTTGACGAGAAAGGACTATAAATTGCATAAAGTTTTATAATACTGGGAAATGGGTAATTTGGTTATCAAATTATCTAATCAGTTTTAACCAAAAGAGGTTTGTTTTTATGCCGATCGAGTTTGCGAAGTATCACGGACTGGGAAATGATTTTATTCTGATTGACAACCGCCACTCGTCAGAACCGGTGATCACGCCAGAACAAGCTGTGGATTTGTGCGATCGACATTTCGGGATTGGCGCAGACGGTGTGATATTTGCTCTTCCGGGTCAAAACGACACTGACTATACGATGCGGATTTTTAACTCCGACGGTTCGGAACCGGAAATGTGCGGCAATGGGATTCGCTGTTTGGCTAAGTTTATCGCCGATTTGGAAGGGTCAGAGGCGAAAACTCAGTACCGCATCCACACTCTGGCTGGTGTGATTACCCCGGAATTGCGATCGGACGGTCAGGTGAAGGTGGATATGGGGGTTCCCCGGCTGCTGGCAGCGGAAATTCCGACAACTTTGGCTGCTGCGGATGCTAAAGCTATAGATGTGCCGATCGAAGTTGCCGATAAATCTTGGTCTGTTACCTGTGTCAGCATGGGAAATCCTCACTGCATTACTTTTGTAGAGGATGTTGCGGCTGTTGCTTTAGAAACTGTCGGGCCTCAATTCGAGCACAACAAAGCATTCCCGCAGCGTACCAATACGGAGTTTATTCAAGTGATACGTTCAGACTATGTAAAAATGCGGGTGTGGGAAAGAGGCGCGGGTGTTACTCTAGCTTGTGGGACTGGTGCTTGTGCTGCTGTGGTAGCTGGGGTGTTGGTAGGGAAGTGCGATCGGGTAACTGCGGTTGAACTCCCAGGCGGCGTTTTGGAAATCGAATGGGCAGAAGTTTCTGGGCGGATTTACATGACCGGGCCGGCACAGCGAGTATTTACTGGTTGTATGAGTGATTAGTCATTAGTCATCAGTCATCAGTCATCAGTTATTAGTTATTAGTGATTGGTCAGAAGTTTTTTTTGTTGAATGAACAAACAATAAAAATTATTGAATTCAAAATTTTTATTGAATTCTGACCAATGCCTTCCGCCTTCACAAGTTATTGGCTGCGGACTGAAGACTGAAGACTAATAACTAAGCCTGAAATCTAAAATCTAAAATCTAAAATCTAAAATCTAAAATTAACTAGGTGGGCTGGCATGGCTGGAGGTATTTATCTCATTCAGGACGACGACAGGCTGGTAGAAATGATGGAACAGCCCTACGACTCGGAAGACCAGTTACAAGATTTGCTAGTAACTTATCCTAATTTGATTGCGGGAGACCAAATCGATCGGGCTACGGCGCGCAGGTGGCTGTTAATTTCGCGGGAAGCTGCACCCAGCGATGAGGAAACAGCGGTACAGTGGTCGCTGGATCATTTGTTTCTCGACCAAAATGCCGTTCCTACTTTGGTGGATGTGCGGCGAACTCCTAATGCGGAACTGCGGCAAAAAGTTTTGGGTCAGTCGATCGACTATGCTGCTAATGCGTTGTTTTACTGGCCTGTCGATTCAATTATTGCTCTGTTTGAAGCTAATTGTCGCGATCGGGGTCGCGATCCTGAACATATTTTTGAAGAGTTTCTCGGTGCAAATGCTAACGAAGACCTATTTTGGCAGAAAGTTAAAACTAATTTGCAAGCCGGTAAAGTTCGCTTAGTGTTTGTAGCTGACGAGATTTCCGCTGAAATGCGCCGAGTTGTGGAATTTCTCAACGAACAAATGGACCCGGTTGAAGTTTTGGCCCTGGAAATTAAGCAGTATGTAAGTGAAGATGGTTTGAAAACGCTGGTTCCCAGAGTCATCGGTCAGACAGCCGAAGCACAGCAGAAAAAATCCAGCGCAACGCGCGAAAGAAGGCGCTGGGATGAATCTTCATTTTTTGCGGAAATCAAAGCTAGACGAGGCGCGGACGAGGCGCAAATGGCAAAAGCAATTTACTTGTGGGCAAAAAGTCAAGAACCCGAAGTTCAAATCCACTGGGGAACGGGGGACGCCTACGGCGGTTTCGCCGCTCAATTGCCTCAAAAGGGAAGAAAACCCTATCAGTTATTCACTGTAGATATTGCTGGTAGAATGGAAATTTCTGCTGATAATTATGGTTCCCAGCCGCCTTTTAATGCGGAACAAAATTGGCTGGAATTGAGAAGTAAGTTGAGTTCGATAGGTCTGTCGCTGCCTATAGAACCGGGTGAGAGAAGGTCGCCGAGTCTGGCTTTGTTTACTTTGCAAGATGAATCTGCCCTCAAGCAAGTTATGGAAACTTTTGATTGGGTGATAGAGCAAATTCAAACGTTATAGTTATCAGTCATTTGTAGGGTGCGTCAGAGCAAGTTATAGATTGATAGAATAAGAGTTTGGGCTTCTGACGCACCCTCCCCTATGTGCTGGGTAGTATGTATATGCCCGGTTCAGTGTCTGGCCCAGGCAGAATTTCACGGCTGCTTTTAACACCTTTACTTTCGCACAGATTTGCAAACGATTCTAAACCCTCTAATCTGGCTGCAAGTTCACTCAACCCATCCAAATATTCAGCTACAGCAATTTGGCGATGTGTCCATGTTTGATCAAATTTAGCAGAACTATAGGACATTTCAAACTCTACATCAACATAATTTTTTTTGCGTCGGATTTGGTCAGGAGATAAAGTGCGATCGCTTGGTGATATTTCCGTAATTCGTTCTACTCGTTCTGAGGTAATGTGGTTTTTAAACCGAGCATTAGTAAAGCGATAAGCAGTAGATAGATAAGTGTTTTCATCATTGATTAGTGCCTTACCCCATCTTTCCGCGACTTGTTTAAATTGGGGGATTTGTGACGCCAGTAATTCTTTAGCTTCTTGATGTTTCCCTATTTCTAAGAGAAGATTGGCTTCTGTTGCTAAGGCTACAGCCCAACCTTGAATAGAAACATCAGCATTAAGCATAATTTCAGCATCTAATTCTGGGGTAGCTTGCATTGCTTGATTACTGAGAAATAACCCCACCCTAGAAGCTGTTTTAATGGCCGATCTCGGTGATTCATCAGGAAAACGAGAGCGCTCGTCAAGTTCAGCTTTTAAAGCTGTAATTTCTTTAACTAGCATGGCTTGATGAAGATGGGAAATAGCTTTAGCAAGGCTTTTTTGCTTTTGGCGGCTATCTTCTACCAATAAATACAGATATTCCAATTGTCCAGAGATAATATCTAAGCGATTATCAATCCGATTTAAGCCAGCTTCAACACGTTTAAAGCCTTCTTCCATTGACTGTTGAATGTGACCTAATTTTTTTTGTACTTGGTTCAGTTTTGATCCCATATAGGCAAAGCCAGCAATACTGATACCAAGGTTTAAAACACTTGCGCCGGCAGCAATTTGACTTAGCCCCATCACTGAGGATAAGGTTTTTTCAAAGCCGATTAATTTACTATCGATACCGATTAATTTACTATCGATACCGATTAATTTATGATCAACACCTATTAATTTATGATAGTTAAGCGCATGACCAATAACATCAATTCCTGCCACAATGGGATCAAATGGAACAGTCATCAGTTTGCTAGTCAGTCCGGGAGTTTCGGCTAAATGGCGGACAATTTGACCACCCTTTGCAGTTCCCGCAGCCCATCTAATAACGCTTCCATAGCGTTTCATGGAACCATCAAGTAAACCCTTGATAATTTCTGGATTTTTAACTAAAAAAGTGGCATCAATCAGCATTTTACTTTCTCCTGTTTAGCGATTATAAACTCCCACTTTTTCATAGGCTTCTATTTTCAATCTATCAGACACTTTAACATCACCTGCTAAATCAGCTAATTTACGAAAAGCATCATATCTATCGAGTTGATTGACATTAGGCTTAAATCCTTCGTCAGATTGCTTGAGTTTTATCTCAACCAAGTAAATGTTATATTCTGATTCGGCTCCTTGGGCGACTGAATACTCATTAATATCTGGTATTTTCTGAGAAAGTTCAGTTTCAGATCCTAGCCATAAATATCTCGTAATTTGGTAAAGTTGTTCTCCCTCACTAACATCAATCTGCTTTTTGTCTTTTAGCGATTCAATAAAATCTGCGTGCGAGGCGGAAATCACTAAAACTAAAGAACGAGGTGGCGGTGGTAATACTGGTGGGGGATAAATTGCTCTTAATACTGCTCTTACTACTAATACTGCTCCTGCTAATACTGGTACTCCTACTACTACTATTAATAAACTATCCATATCACTAGATTCCATTTTTTAACTCCTGAATGTCATTAGGTTTAAAACTTGCTTCACTGACGAAAAATCTCTTGTAACTTTTTACAATCTGCTGTTGCATGATCTTTTTTAGCTTCAAACTCACGCCAAAACTGTTTTTTTTGCTCCAAATTGCCCTCAATAATACTTGATTGTTGCTGCAAATCACGTTCAGCTAGATTGGTAATCTCATCAACGGATTCTTTAAAGATATCGCTAACATAATCTAACCGTTGGAGAATCCACTCAAGCAAAATATCCCACAAACTCCCTTTCCCTTTCTCAATTCCACTTGACCATTGTTTTGCCATTAAGCCTGGAGACGGAAGGAAAAGTTCGATGTATTCACCGTCTGTTTTTTTAGAACGGTTTTGCTTAATATTATTTTCTGGAAACTGAAAAAATATTTCTGGTAAAGTTGGCAAGTTTGGAGCTAACTTTTTGCCTAAATTACTGATGGCTACTTTTTCAAGATTAATCGAAGAAAAATTGCCCTCGGTCAGAAAAACTTTTAGTTTCTTAACTTGTTCCTCAACTAATGATTCTAAAGCTTGTTCAAACTGTTGTGCGTTTGATTGTAGAACAAACTCTGCCCTTGCAGATATAGCTTCTCTCATCCTGTGATATAGCAAGCGAACATAGCGTTCATCATCTTCAAGTTCTTTTTTCCCCTTATCATCATCAGCCCGTATACGCTTAACTAAGTATTCTGACTCACCAGAAAATTTACTGAGTCTGCGACTAACACGATCATAGTATTTAGAAATATCCTCAGCTAATGAAGGTAATGTGACTTCCCTTAGTTTATCTCTTAGCTCAAAAGCTCCTTGATTATTTTTAAAAGCCTCGCGAACGAGAACAATTAGAGATGTGGTTAAATCCCCTACTACATTTTTTTTAACCGCATCAAATTCAAGTTCTTTTTTCCCCTTATCATCATCAGCCCGTATACGCTTAACTAAGTATTCTGACTCACCAGAAAATTTACTGAGTCTGCGACTAATATGATCATAGTATTTAGAAATATCCTCAGCTAATGAAGGTAATGTGACTTCCCCTAGTTTATCTCTTAGCTCAAAAGCTCCTTGATTATTTTTAAAAGCATCGCGAACTGGAACAATTAGAGATGTGGTTAAATCCCCTACTATATCTTTTTTAACCGCATCAAAAATCCGCTGAAATCCATTACGTCCTTTTTTTACAGCCTCTTGTACGAGTTTATCATTAATTTTAGGATCATCGCTGTCCAAGCCTGCTTTCAGTCCCTCAATTTCTACCTTAAATTCTTTCCCAACTTCTTTGATATTATGAAAATAATGACGGCTTTTATGTATTTTATTTCTTTCTTGCTCAAGCTGTTTCTCTTGGGAAATTTTTATGGGGTGAATCCGAATTTCCAGAGATTCTGCTAAAGCATTGTAAGGATCGAATACTTCCAACAATGCAGGAAGTATTACCAGTTCAGCAAATGATTCTTGAACCCGCACACGGAAACGATCCCAAAGTTCTCTACCTCCACTCCATTCTAAAGAAGAGTGGAGAATTTGCCGCATGGTTTCATCATCAATAGTCTTATTGTCATCTACCCGATCTTCAATATCGCGAAACCAATTCTTTAAATCGCGGTTCTCCTTAGTATTTAATTTAATAACTCCTGCACAGTCTTGAAACATAGCTTTAAGGAGTTTTAACCGTATCTCCTGACTGATCACTGACGGTTCGTTAAAAGCTCCTGAACCCCAAGCACACTGAGCATAATATAAAAGACGAGCATTAAAAGGCAGAACATCAGGAAGTTCTGGAAGCGATAAGACCTCTTTAATTTCTTCTCTTAACTTATCAATCCGCTCTGATAGGGGTAAATCATCTGCTCCTCGGTTATCAACCCGATTTAAGATAAAAATCATCGAATCTGTGCGACCTTGTAGATCTTCGACAACTTTCTTTAATTCTTCTAATAAGCGTTTTCTGTGATCATCATCTACCTGCATATAGTCTAAAGCCACTAAACTAAAAGCTTTATTAAGTTGCTTTTGGATAGTTGCTAAGTTAGCCCGGTCTTGAACTGATTTCAGTCCCGGTAAATCAATCAATTCAACTCCGATTCCGTTGGGTAAACCCAGTAAAGAAGCATCACAAGCAGGTAAAAGAGGAACATAAGCTGTTATTTGTGGCGCAACATACTCACGCTTTGTCCGCGCCGCGTGATAGGAGTGCATCACAGTGCGAATTCGATCGTATAAATCCTCATCGCTTAATCCCGTCCATTCACCAGTATCCCAAGCAGCATCTTCCGTTTCTGCAATCATTAATCTCTGTTCTTGAGAATGTTTGATGGTTAATACACCCCCACTCATTTCTCCGGCTTCAATCGGTGCGATTTTTCGACCAATCAGCGCGTTAACAATCGTTGACTTTCCAGAGGAAGTTGTGCCCAGAGTAGCAATCCGAAAACTAGGATTTTCTAGGCGTTGGACGGCTTCTTGATAAACACTTAAAAAATCCTGTAGGCAAGATTGAATCCCCGAATCAGCAAAAACATCCGGGGACGAGTTGACTAAGCTAGAGACTGAGTTGCCTAATTCTTGTAAAAGGTTGCGGGTGTTGTTTAACTTAGATTCGATTACAGGCATGGCAAAAATGCTTCCTTAATGATCTTTGTTAACTATAACTAAGGAGGCACGGCGTCGGACATCGTACATCCACGGATGTTTTAAACCTTGCCACAAAATAAAGAGTGACTCTTAAATCAACTTGTAGAGTGCGTCGGAGATTGATTATTTGAATTGTAACAGGTTTATTCTGCTCTGGGGCATCCTACGCACCTTGCTGTCCCGCACCTTGCGTTATATTTTTCGGGCGGGCGGGACACCCCACAATAATTTCATCAAACTTGACTGTAAAATTTGTATGCGCCTGAGCTTGTTAATCTCATTATTATGTTTAGGGGATAATGGGTGTCATCCTTAACATAATAATGAGTTGATGCAGAGTGAGCGGCCGATCATCGCTAATAACCAATAACCAATGACTATTGATAGCGAATGTTTGCTTGTTTCAAACGTCGCAATGCTTCTCCCAGCCGATCGCAATCTGCAATTAAACTAATTCTCACATATCCTTCCCCGCCCGGCCCAAAAGCATTACCAGGAGTCACCACAACACCGGTTTGCTGCAAAACATTCAGGGCAAAATCAGTCGAGCTCATCCCCGGAGTGCAGGGAACCCAAAGATACATGGCAGCCAGAGGTTTAGGAATATTCCACCCTAATTCTGCCAATCCCTCCACCATGAAATCCCGGCGAGTCCTGTAACGATTCTGCACTTCGTGCAAGTAACTATCGGGCAATTGCAGTGCTGTTTCTGCTGCTGTTTGCAATGCGGAAAATATACCGTAATCTAGGTTAGTTTTTAATGTCCGCAAACCTTGGATAATTTTGCTATTTCCTACTACAAAACCGACGCGCCAGCCTGCCATATTGTAGGTTTTGGACATTGTGTGAAATTCGACGCCGATTTCTTTACCGCCGGGAATTTCTAATAAACTTGTCGGTTGATAGCCGTCAAAGGCTAATTCCGCATAACACAAATCGTGAACCAGCAAGATTTGATGTTTGTGTGCGAAAGCCACAATATCTTTGTAAAATTCGCGGGGTGCAGTTGCTCCAGTCGGATTACTGGGATAATTGAAATAGAGTATTTTGGCTTGTTCGGCTACGCTGTCAGGAATGTCGGCTAAGTCAATTACCCAGTCATTTTCCGGTTTGAGGATGATGTTGTGAACTTTTGCACCGGCGATAATCGGGCCGCGAAATAATACCGGATAAGCGGGACTTGGTACTAATATTACGTCGCCTGGATTGATATAGGCGATCGCAAAATGTGCTAAACCTTCTTTTGAACCCAACAAAGGCAATGCTTCGCTTTCTGGATCGAGTTCAACGTTGTAGCGGCGGCTGTACCATTTAGTAATAGTACGGCGGAAACTGGCAGTTCCTTCAAAGGGTGGATAGCCGTGATTGGCAGTATTTTGGATGGCTGCGACAGCGGCTTCTACTACTGGTTGAGGAGTGGCACCGTCGGGGTTTCCCATTCCTAAGTCTATTAAATCGAGTCCTTGTTCGCGGGCGCGGGCTTTGAGTTCGTCGAGACGGGCAAATACGTAGGGCGGTAGTTTTTGCAACCTGTCAGCAGGGCTAATCCAATCCAAGGTCATTTATTTTTTGTCAGTTGTCAGTTTTCCTGGTTTGTAGTAAGGACTTTCGTCCTTGCTAGCACAGCCTTTTCAGGACTTTAGTCCTTACTACAAACTGTTTTAATTCTTAATCTTTAATTCTCCCACAGGTGCGGTGGTAGAAACCATCGCTGCCATTAATTGTTGGGGAACAACTTTAAAAGGCAGTCGGTGGATGTCGGAATTGGGATTGCAGGCTATGTCGGCGGCGCGCTGCAATTCTGTAATGGTAATGTCTCCGAGTCCGAGGTTGTCTAAAGTTTGGGGTAATCCAATCTCGGCGTAGAATTTTAGCAGTTGCTGTCTGGCGCTAGCGGCGAGTTGATTGTTTTGCAGCATTTCTTCTAGTCGCAGTTGTACTAAAATGCCGTAGGCAACTTTTTCGCCGTGCAATGTGCCGTGACTTGCTAATAGATGAGTTAGGCCGTTGTGGACGGCGTGGGCGGCGACGGTGCGACATTGGGCGCCGCCAATTCCGCCGATTATTCCTGCTAGCAATACGGCTGCATCTGTGACTTCTTGCCAGGTTTCGCTACCGGGTTCTTTGAGGGCGGCGGCTGATTTTTGGAATAAAATATCGCGCAGTATTCTAGCTTGTTGAACGGCGGAAATTATCAGGGTTTGTTCGGAGTGTCCGCTGCTGACTGATGCTTCGTACCATTTGGCGATCGCATCTCCAATTCCTGCTACTAATGTCCGCTGTGGTGCGGTTTGAATTAAGCCGTAGTCGAGTATTAATAAGTCGGGACATCTGGCTAATGTGACATCGTATTGGAATGCACCTTGTTCTGAATAAATGTTAGAAAGGGCTGTCCAAGCGGCACAGGTGGCGGCTGATGTGGGTATGGTGACGATCGGGATTTTGCACTGATGGGCGACGAGTTTGGCTGCGTCTAAGGCTTTGCCGCCGCCGACACCGATGATGAAATCGGCTTGATGGGTTTGGGCTGCTGCGCGGAGGGTTTCGAGGCTGGTTTCGCTGCAATCCTTGCCGTATGCTGTTTCGGCGGATTTTAACTGCTGCTGTTCGAGGATTGGTTGCAGGTAGGGTTGGGCGGCGGCGAGGGAGTTGCTGCCGCCGACGATTAGCGGTCGCTTTCCGAAACGGGCGATCGCATCTCCGGCTTGTGTGATCGCCGATCGACCTCGCAATACACAGGCGGGAGCAATTGTCAAGGAATAAATTGCAGTTGGGGTGGCGGTTTTAGTGCTTTGGGTTTGAGTCATCGAACCACTGGATAAGTGACGAGAAGGTTGACGCTTTGCAGGATTGCTGGATTTTATAGGATAACTCTAACCCATGTTGGGCGATCGGGTAAGTTTTGTAAAGTCTTTATTAAGTATTGTGCGGGGTTGGGGGATGGGAGGGCGGAGTTGAGGGCGGGCGATCGAACGATCGTTAGAATTGAGGCTTAACGTACAAATCCCAGACTCGTTTCACTTCTGCTGCATCCGGTTGAGAAATTTGCCCGATTTTCCCTAACAACAAAGACTTCTCCAGAGAATCTAATCTAGACAAACGCACTGTTGAAGCAACGCGCAAACCGCTAGCCGACCAATCATTAAGCAATACATCAGTTTGGGTGCGAGGTTTTGCAGAAGTAACGGCTGCTGCTACTACATCCTCGCCATCTAACCACAGTAAAAGTACGGGACGTTTTTTAAAGCCTGCGCCACTTGTAAAGGGAATATTTGCCACCCAAAAATCACCCGGTTCAATAGTCGTCATAGAGTCCTTCGTCTTCGGGTGCGTAGCCTTTCAAAAAAGCATCGTGACTGCGAGTAATAGCTGAGTCAATTAAATATTCTTCGCTGTTGACTGCAAAAAACTCTGTTAATTGGGCAGCGGTTAAATCTTGTTGGGTTGTTATCTCTACAAACGGTTCTAGTATTGGAGGGGATTCTACTAATACCCTTAAACAATCAATAAATGAGCGCTTGGAATGCGGTAGTTCTGTTTGCGAAATATTAGATTCAGAACTTTCATTCGATGGCTGTTTTACTTTTTGTGCTTGGTGTACGAGAAATTGCACAAAGTCAAGAACTTCCTGTCGCCTTTCTGTCGGAAGCAGTCGCAAATTTTCTAACAATGTTTTTTCGAGCTTTCCGAGTCTCAAAAAAATCACTGGATATGTGAAAGTTTTTGCTGGTTGGTTCATGGGAGTTTTACACTAACAGTAAAATTAATGTACTTATATGATTATAGCTGACTTGCTCGGTCTGCGTGCGATCGCCCTTACCAATCAATGTCTTTGATTTCAACAGCGATTTTATGCCCTTCTTTTTCGGCACTGAAAAACTTTTCTGCTCCTAAGTCGGCTTTCAAAAGAGTCTGCTCTAACACTAAGACTAAAGGATCGTCCGTAATTGTCCACCCGTCTTTTTCGAGGGTGCGACGCAGGGAGGAATGTAAATTATCGCGTCTAGACATTCGATATTCCAGAATTTAGGTTAGGAAAGCTCAGCACGAACCTCTTCAGCTCCCATGTCTTGTGGATGTCCCTTATTGTGAAAGTAAATATTCTAATATGTAATCAAAGATCGCTTTTTTAAGTGCGACGAGTAAGATGTTTGAGTCGGGTGGTGCGCCGTCGATCGAGAACAGAAGATTCCGACGGAGGTAAGAAGGGGTGGACAGACATGGGGAAGTTGCGGTATTTTTAGACTTTATTATGTATTGTATCGCATCTGCGGTACAATTATAAGTTGTGCCGTCGTGCCTGCAACAGAACGCGCTGAGCATTTTGAAGGTACAATTACTTTATGAGCGAAGAAGATATTTTTACTGAAGCATT
>NZ_JAUBSD010000107.1:0-22142 GCF_036704575.1 Microcoleus sp. K5-D4 | reverse complement strand
ATCATTATTGTTCCATAATATTTCTGCAGAAAGAGGTATTGACAAAATCTACTCCTTTCTAACTTGTTACCAATGATCAGGGATTGAAACATGGCCTCAATCAGGTTGAGAGTGGAGATTTTCACTAATCGGTAGGTGATTAGATGAATGCTAAACAATTAGCTATTGATCCGCCCTTAAACCTCTCCACTCAAAATCTGTTGAACCGTCAAACTTAGCTGTGGAAACATCGGAGATACGATCGCCTCTCCATCCCGAAATACCCCAACCTCAACATATTGCCCATTCTCAAGCCGCAAAACTGTCACTACTTGTTCAATTGGATCGATCGCCCAATACTCTGCAATGCCCCGCGCTGCGTACTGAGCTCGTTTGCGCTCGTAATCCCGATCCCTGCCCAGTCTACCCGGACTGACTACCTCCACAACAAACCGAGGAGGCAACATATCGAAAGTGATAGTTAGCCTGTTTGCTGTCAGCGGAATGTGTTCAGGTTCCAGAATTATCAAATCGGGGTAGCGGTTGGCGGCATCTCCCGATCGCAAAACGGCAACTTGAACCTCGCAATTATGCGTTTTAATCAGTCTAAGTGGCACTAGCCCGCTGCTAGCCAGATAGAAAAATAGATAATTAGCAATGAAATTATTAGGTTCAGATTCTGGCGGCAAAGCGATTAACTCCCCATCAATTAACTCATAGCGTTGATCCGTATCATTTGAGTAATTAAGGTACTCGTCAAAAGTTAATTTTTTAGATTCAGCTTGTACCATAAAATTACCTTCCTTAATTTATTCGTCCCTTGCTGCTGGGAGTTTGTTTATATATAGCAATCCTAAATGATTTGCGTAATTATTGTAGGGGCAATCCCCCCGTGGTTGCCCCGATAAATAGGGGGTAGGCACGGGGGCACTACCCCTACAAATTTATCTGAATGATTTAGGATTGCTATAGAAACGGTTTCAACCGCCGAAGGATCTCAATCAAATCTGCTGTGCAAGTTAGACAGGTGTCCCAGCCTCCATCGACAATCAACCCACAAGTGACATATTAAAAACTATCACAGTTCAAATCCTCTGGAATATAAACAATGATTTCAGATAAATTTCGACGCGAGTTGCGCGAACAAGCCAAACTCTGGCAAGCAGAAGGACTCATCGATACTTCATTCTACCAACAACTTTCGGAACGCTACCAATTCAACACACTCGAAACCGCCTCCCGCAACCGTTTCCTCAGCATTCTGATGAGTCTCGGCGGCATTCTCCTCGGTATAGGAGTCATCACCTTTGTAGCGGCAAACTGGCAAGTTTGGTCGCGAGAAGTGAGAGTTGCGCTGCTGCTAAGTCTTTTCGTAGCAGTCAATGCAGCGGGTTTCTATCTATGGCGAATTCCCCCATCCCGAAGCCAAAACTCCAATCTCAATTTGCCCATAACAATAGGGCGAAACAAACTCCTAGGTCAAGGATTGTTGCTGTTAGGAGCTCTGATTTTAGGAGCAAATATGGCTTTGATGGCACAAATGTTTCACATTGGCGGTTCTTCCTACGGACTTTACCTCACTTGGGGAATCGGCGTGCTCGGAATGGCTTACAGTTTGCGGTTGACTTCCTTGGGCGTTTTGTCCGCACTTTTAGTCGGTTTAGGCTATTGGCTTGCCGTGTTAGATTGGTCTTCCAAAGTCGAGTTTTCTTGGCTGGAAGTTTTAGTGCGGCAAATGCCGATCGCAGCCAGTATAATGTTTGTGCCACTGGCTTATTGGTGTCGATCGCGTGCTATTTTTGCCATAAGTGCGATCGCGATAATTTTCTCCCTACAAGTTTCTATTGTCCAAGGATTAAATCCCACCTGGGGTGCAGCAATTTTTTGTGCCCTACCGCCCGCTTTGCTGTGGGGATACGACGATGCAATCTGGCCGAAGGTACGCAGCAGGCTATTTCAACCTACCGCCCGCAGTTTAGCGCTGCTGTTTCTCGCCGGTGTATTTTATGTTCTTTCTTTCTACGGGTTTTGGCAAGATTCGCCGAATCCTGCGCCAACTGAGCTCGATTGGATTTTGCTGGCAAATGTGGTTGTTTTGGGCGGTTTCACAGTGTTTGAGTGGCTGCGTTTGGGACGTTTGGAACTGCGGCGACCAAAACAAAAAGCAGTGGATTTGACTACAAGTGCGATCGGCATTTTCATCCTCGCCAGCGCGTTTATACCGCTTTTTCACCTCAGTTTTACTCCCATTCCGCAATTAGCGACTTTCCTGTTTAATGTTTTATCGTTTCTGCTAGCTGTCGGCTTAATACGAGAAGGTTTAGCATTAGGAAACCGCCGGAGTTTTTGGGGAGGCATAGTATTAATCACCCTGCAAATTATCAGCCGAGTGTTTGAATATAACACAGGATTGTTGCTCAAATCTTTTGTCTTTGTTTTGTGCGGGATTGGCGTAATTGCTGCGGGTTTGTGGTTCGAGCGCCACTTCGCAAAAATCCCCGATGAATAGAAATTATCCATCTCTCTCTTTTCTAACTCAGTGCCCTCTGCGTTCTCTGCAGTTTAATCATTCCGAAACAACCGTAAACAATATAGCCCATACCTAATATGAACACAAACAACATTGACTTATTAGTTGAAAATCCAGATACAACAAATGCGTTTCAGCTTCCCCCGGAAGCAAAACGCCTTCCCGCGTGGCGGCTGTGGGTTCCTTTACTCTTGCAAATCGGACTAATTGCCGCCGTACCCGCCACCGCCGTTTACACTTTTATTACTGGCAAAACAGTTGTCCTGCAAACAGCACCAGTAGACCCTTACGACTTTTTGCGCGGATATTACCAAGTTTTGAGCTATGATATTTCCGATCGCACCAATCTGCAAAAACTCCCCGGCTGGAAAGATTTACCTGCCGAAAAAACACCTTGTCCGCCCGGAGTTGCTTGTCCACAAAATACGCAAAATGTCAAGCCACAAACCAGTTTTTATGTAATCTTAGAAGCGCCAAAAGCCGCGACTAATCCCGGTCGCCCCCAAGCTTGGAAACCCGTCCGCGTCAGTCTGAAAAATCCCACCAATTTGCCCGCCAATCAAATCGCAATTAAGGGCAAATATAACGGTTGGCAGATGGAATACGGCTTAGAAACTTATTATATGCCAGAGGATGAAAGGGAAAAAGTCAATCAGGAGATTAGCGAAGCTCAAAGGAAGCAGCGACAATCTTTTTTGGTAGAAGTAAAGGTTGACAAAACAGGCCATGCTGTGCCTGTGAGTTTGTGGGTGCGCGATCGCAATTATCGATTTTAGCCAAAAAGGGCAAAAGGTCGATCGGCTTTTTGGTCTAGCTTTGAGTATTTTAGCTTAGGGAGGGGGCGGAGGTTCGGCGATACCCTACCGCAACGGGTTCGCACGCGCGATCGGCATCGCTTCGCTCGCGCGGACATTTCAATTGCCAACAACCCAGGAGAATCTATTAAGATATATAAGACTTGCACAAATCTTGCCAGTTCAAGGGCGCAAGTCATGACTCTACTGGAGCTTCTCATGTTAGCCGAGCTAATCTCAGCCAGACGAATACTCAAGACCAAACTCCTCGACTTTTTAGGACTTCCCGAAAATTGCCAAGACCAAACCGATCATCTCGTCAACCGAATTGTATCCCTGCTAGAAGCAAATCCAGCCGAACAAGAAAGATTTTGGGAGACATTCAAAAGTGAATTAGCCGTCGATCCCGTTGAATTAGAAACAATACTCAAGTGTTCGCCAGCAGAACGCCAGCAGTGGATTGAACAAGACAAACTCCCTATTTTAGAATACCGCTCTTTCCGCAAATCAGGAATCCATTTAGAATATCCCGTTCACGACAGAAGATTCATCTTAAGTCTAACGCCAACCGATATTAATAATTGGCGCAAAGAACCCAAAGGGCTGATTAAAAATAATCACCAAATACCCACCCCAATCAATACAGAAAAGCCAGAAGAAAACGAAGAATCGCGATTAGCTTTTAGTTCAGCTTGGGAAAAAATCATTGCCGACTGGAAAGAACAAGGTTCGGCGGAAATTTCAGCAACCTTCCAGCTAGCTTACTGGACAGTTTGGGCGTCGCGCTGGGCCAAAGAAAATCAGCTCAACAGCTTTAAAGCAATTAAATATAAGGAAGTCTACGAAACTCACCAGCAGGAATGGTACCAGCGAAAAAATCAAGCAGTCAAGTTACTGATTGAAATGCCTTACGCCATGCTTTACTTCTACCGTCCGGCGGATTCTGACAAATTATATCTCGAACTGTGCGACGACCACCAGGAAATGATGAAAGATGGCTACTATTGGGACAAGTGGGATTTTTTCTATCAGAACCGCAAAGTTGTAAATAAGTGCCGCGAATGTCTGTATTGCGAAACCAAAGATTATTACTCGCTTTACTATCTCGAAATCAAAAGCGACAAATTTCCTGATTTTAGTTTTTCTTTCCACACGCCGTACACAATCGGCAGAAAATTTTTGCCGCATCCAGAAACGCTGCCTTATGTAGACCACGTAGAGCAGGACGGCATTTTTCGCTTTGGCCGCCCGCTGCTGGAACAAGAGAAAGCTATTCACACAGAAAAGGATGTATTGCTCAAGTTTGATGCGGCTTTGGCAGAAGCAAAAAAGTTTGTTTAGTTATGAGTCATGAGTCATTAGTAGACTTATTGCCGAGTTTTTTTAGTGATAGGTAAACCGCATATAAACCCAGATAAACGCGATGCTTGTCCCGATTGTTTACAAGAAAAGGCAATTGTGTCTACCAATGATTGTTGATAAATGATATCAAATTTGTTACGCTCGGAATTATTCAAATATCTCTTCTATTTATCTGCGTGAATCAGCGTCAATTCATTGTCATCTGCGGTGAATACATTCTCTTTTTTTTCCCGCAGATGAGGGCAGATAAACACAGATTAACGCAGATTAATTAGATCAATTCCGGTTGCACCCTCGGTGATTGTTGACGGTTGACTGGATTTGACGCCCGACCATGCTACCGGATTTGATATGACTTTTGAACTTGGATTACTTGAATGCTGCCGCCAGCATAAAGTTTGGGTGGTTGAGTTTCTTCGGAATTTTACGATCGCAATCCCACCTCTGCCAACAAACTCCCCAATTCAGTTTCAGTCTCAAACAACCACAAAAATACAGCCAACCCTCGCCTAAATACCGGATTTGTATGCCGATGAAAATCTACCAAAATGAATAGACCACCGGGATTGAGCACGCGGTATACTTCCTGAAAGATTTGTCGCAATTGCGCCCGTTGCATTTAGTGCATCGCAACGCTGCTGTGTACTTCGGTCAAACTGACAGTCGGCAAAAGCTTCTAAATAATAATTGGCTGATGGTACATTTTTCCTTGCCCGTTGTGACCCAAACGAGGATGGCCGCCTACGCTCAAAGCAGCCAGACGCGCGATCGCAATCCTAGAGACACTGATACCGATAACTTAAATCTCTAAAAATTGTTGCCATAGTCAAAATTATGTATACCTTGCTATCGACTTAAGATATTATTAAGTTATATGATAAAGATAAGTAACAGAACTGAGACGATGGGAGAGCTGTAACCGCTATGGGTCGTGTGGGAGTATTGCTATTAAACTTGGGCGGGCCAGATCAAATCGAGGATGTCCGTCCTTTCCTGTTCAACTTGTTTGCTGACCCGGAAATCATTCGCATTCCGTTTCCGTGGATGCAAAAACCGCTCGCCTGGTTGATTTCGACCCTGCGCTTTCAAAAATCCCAGGAAAACTACCGCCAAATCGGGGGCGGCTCTCCTTTGCGGCGAATTACCGAGGAACAAGCCCTAGCCCTGCAAGAACTCTTGCAAAAAAAGGGACAGGATGCTCGAGTATACGTGGGGATGCGCTACTGGCATCCTTTTACCGAAGAGGCGATCGGCAAAATTAAGCGCGATCGCATTGAACATTTGACAATCTTGCCGCTGTATCCTCAATTTTCCATCAGCACCAGCGGTTCTAGCTTCCGGCAGCTAGAAGAAATGTGGGGCAAAGATCCTGCCCTCAAGGATATACAATATACCGCGATTCCTTCTTGGTATCAGCGGCCTGGTTACATTCAGGCAATGTCGGAACTGATAGCCCAACAACTAGACCACAATCCGAATCCCGATCGAGTTCACATCTTTTTCAGCGCCCACGGCGTCCCCCTCAGCTACGTAGAAGAGGCTGGAGACCCCTATCAGCGCGAGATTGAAGATTGCACTCGTCTGATTATGGAACATTTGAATCGATCGAACGAACACACTCTAGCTTATCAAAGTCGGGTTGGCCCGGTGGAATGGCTCAAGCCTTACACCGAAGACGCCATAACCGAATTGGCAGAGAATGGAGTGCAAGATTTGTTGGTAGTTCCAATTAGTTTTGTTTCCGAACACATCGAGACTCTGCAAGAAATTGACATGGAGTATCGAGAATTAGCAGAAGAATCGGGGATTAAAAATTTCTACCGAGTGCCCGCCCTGAATACTCATCCGGTGTTTATTGAAGCCTTGGCCGATTTAGTCATCGAGTCGATCGAATCTCCCAGCGTCAAATTCTCCGATGTTATACGCCCTTCCAAGAGAGTGAAAATGTATCCTCAAGAGCAGTGGGAGTGGGGTTTGACTACGGGGGCGGAAGTGTGGAACGGTCGTGTGGCGATGATTGGTTTTGTGGCACTATTGCTGGAGTTAATTACGGGTCAGGGCCCGCTACACTCGATCGGATTGCTTTAAATTGCCAGTTGACAGTTGACTGTTGACAGTTGACTGTTGACTGTTGTTACACATGACTAATGATATCCAATCCGTTGGGATCGGAATTATTCATCTCTCTCTTCTCTTCCTCAGCGCCCTCTGCGGTTAAATCATTCCGAAACAACCGTAAATGATATGACTAATAAGTCATAACTAATTACCAATAACTAATTACTAACTAATCAGGATCGCGCTTGTGGCGGCGGGGATTTCCCCTATCGCCCGGTATTCCCTGACTTTTGTACCAGCGATACCACTCTTTAGAACTGCGAATTGCCAGCCACAGCAGCATCATAGCAAATAACCCTCCCTGCCGCGGGGCATCAAAGGCAAACAAAACCAAGGAAATGCACAGAACATCTTGGAGGAAAATCACCCAAATCGGCAAACCCCGCAGCCGATAAAACCATCCTGCTTGTACCAGTTGCAGCACTAAAGCCAACAAACCTCCGACAATACCAATTATCCACAGCATCCAAGGGTGAGCAATAATTTCGTCGATCAAACTTACTTGAGCGATCGCAATTCCCATAATTGCTCCTACAATGGGGCTGAAAATAATTTGCACAATTTGCAGTACCCGCTGTCCTACAAAGGTTTTAGAAGCAAATAATTCTAACAGCGACCAACTCACCAAGATGGTGATAGCCACCTGGGGGGGAACCCCCGACAATAGAGGTATTTCCGACCAAAGTTTGTCAATCCGCAACAAACCAATTAACAGCAGGGGCAGGGCAATTCTCATACCCCCTGCCGCAGACGCAGAGAGTGCGGCTAGGAGTCCAACCATAATAATAATTCAGTTTCTAACGTCAGCTAAAGCCTCGATCTATTTCAGATTTTAATTCCCCTGATGGCTGGCACTGATTTGAGCGAGCGAACTCAAATTGAGGCTTGAGCTTAAATATCACCCTCTATTGTAAGTGTATCTGCTTAATCCTGCTTGGCACTGCGATATTGTCGATCGACACAAGGCAGTTTGTGAAGAGTTGACCCTTGACAGTTGACAGCATTCAACCAGGATTGTGATTAAATTAGCTTAAGCACTCGAAGCCTTCTTCTCTCTGACAACAGTCAACACTCAACTAACTTCTTATGTCTGAATCATTATTTGCCGATGCCAGCCGCCGATTAGAACGAGCCTTAAAATATGTGTCGCTTTCCGAGGATACGATCGAACGGCTGAAACACCCCAAATCCAGTTTAATTGTATCGATACCCGTGCGGATGGACGACGGTTCCCTGCGAATTTTCCAAGGTTATCGGGTGCGCTACGACAATACCAGAGGCCCGTCTAAAGGAGGAGTTCGCTATCATCCGGGAGTATCCCTTGATGAAGTGCAATCCTTAGCATTTTGGATGACGTTTAAATGTGCAGTTTTGAACTTGCCTTTTGGAGGAGCAAAGGGCGGAATTACTCTCAATCCCAAGGAATTGTCTAAACTGGAATTGGAACGGTTGAGCCGGGGCTATGTGGATGCGATCGCAGATTTCATCGGCCCCGATGTCGATATTCCCGCGCCGGATGTGTACACCAATCCCATGATTATGGGTTGGATGATGGATCAGTACAATATTATTAAGCGTCAGCTTTCTCCAGCGGTGGTGACTGGAAAACCAGTGACAATTGGCGGCAGTTTGGGCAGAGATACGGCAACAGCAATGGGTGCTTTTTTTGTAGTAGAAACTATCTTACCCAAATTTGAGCTAAATCCTCAAGATACGACTGTAGCAGTACAAGGTTTTGGCAATGCAGGTGCCGAAATAGCTGAACTGCTGTGGAAAGCAGGTTACAAAGTTGTTGCTGTCAGCGATTCCCAAGGGGGAATTTATGCTAAACAAGGGCTGGATATCCCCAGTATTCGAGGCTTTAAAGACTCTAACAAAGGTATCAAAGCCCTTTACTGCGAAGGTTCTGTTTGCAATATTATCGAACACGAAATCTTGACAAATGACCAACTTTTAGCATTAGATGTAGACGTGCTGGTTCCAGCCGCTTTGGAGAATCAAATAACAGAAGCCAATGTTAATGATGTTAAGGCTAAGTTTATTTTTGAAGTAGCTAACGGGCCGATTGATTCTGCTGCTGATTTGATTTTAGAAGCGAGGGGAATTCAGGTAATCCCTGATATTTTAGTCAATGCCGGAGGCGTAACAGTTAGTTATTTTGAGTGGGTGCAAAACCGCAGCGGACTTTATTGGACGCTGGAGGAGGTCAATCAGCGGTTGAAGCACAAAATGGTCGAAGAAACTGAGGCAATTTGGAAAAAATCTCAGGAATTTTCAATTTCCATGAGAACTGCGGCTTACGTGTACGGGTTAAATCGACTCGGAGAAGCGATGAATGCGAAGGGAACGCGGGATTATTATGTGAACGGTTGAGAAAAGTGCGGTAAGATTGCCCGATCGCACAATCTTACCGCACTTATTCGAGAAAAGCGCAGTCTACGAACCGACTTGGCAAAACTTAGCTTTGAATTGGGGAATTTTAGGATTGCACGCAGCAGTTTATTTAAGCGTAACTTTGCTGCTGCCAAAGCGGAAAGATATTTTCAAATAGAGATTTCAAATAGAGATAAATGATATTACTGTTGATTTGTGAGTAACTAGCTGCGTATACTATCTAATGTGAACGAGAACTTTAGCTTAGGTATTCCGCTTGCCTGTAAGCGACTTGTGATAATATCTACAACTGCTTTATATGACATATCATCTTTAGAACCAAATGGGATGCCTGCTTTCCATTTCCCATTTAAGGTGACAGTCAGTGTCGCAGGTACTATAAATCTTCGAGGCGAGACATAGGCTTTGCTTGTATATCTTTCTTCTGCGTTTAGCTTTACTTTAGTAAAATCCGACAGGTAAGTTTCTAGCAGTAACCAAAACACTCTATCTACTGTGGCTGCCAAATAAACTTCTGGGAGATTCCAAAGAAATGGCTTGATAAAGACAGTCATTCTTGTATCTCCGATGTTGTCTATGTAATTATCATCTTTTGGTATGGACTCTAAATACTTGTTAACCCGATAAAGATTTAAGTCAAGACCGCGTT
Source organism: Microcoleus sp. K5-D4 (assembly GCF_036704575.1). Taxonomy (NCBI): domain Bacteria; kingdom Bacillati; phylum Cyanobacteriota; class Cyanophyceae; order Oscillatoriales; family Microcoleaceae; genus Microcoleus; species Microcoleus sp. K5-D4. The sequence continues at coordinate 12,316 of NZ_JAUBSD010000107.1, read as the reverse complement.
CCCTTAACAATGCCGTCATATATCCTTTCTTATCAGCAATGTTAGCTAGCCGGACAAGAAGACCCGTTTTACTATCGCGTAGGGTTCTGGTATCTGTTGGCAATACTTGCGGCTTACTTACTAGAGCGATTTCTTCATTAAATAGTAGTTTAACCAAATCTTGTTTATAAGGATATATTCGTTCTATTGCCTTGCGACAAAACTCATGATATGGATAATCTCGGTTGTCAGGAGCTAAAAATACCCCCGCTTCGCAGTTAAGTAAACACTTATTTTTTATAATAACTAAAGAAGCTTCATCCACAGCCCTCATATCTACATTAGCCAGTTGAGTTAACTCATAGTCTTGAATGTATTTTAATGCTTCTTGCCATATTCCACATACTTCTATAACGAAGCCATTAACTAATAATACTTTGACTGAATATTCAGCCCTGTTTTTGTATTTAGAAGCCGACTCCCAGTTTTTTGAATAATTACTGCGCTTCCTAAAAATATTTCTGATGAAACGTATCGCTGAGTTCCCGCTTGTCCCGGTCGATAATTCGCTTACATTTATGCAAATATGTATCACAGTCAAAGGCAAAATAGCCTTCTTAACTCTCCCCTTATCTCGCCAATACAGAGAATCTTCTATGAACTTCAGGTCTTGTTTTCGGGCTGATTCTACACCTAATATAAAACTGTAAGGGGCAAGGTTAGCTAGCGTTTCCCGTAAAAGTGTTTCTGTGGGACGTAATTTCTTAACCTTGACTGTAGTTCCATTCAACTGCGGGCTGTGCTGCTCAATACGCTCCTGTTCTGTAGCATCAAGTAGCGATTCAGGCACTAACTCGTAATAGATGGTAAACAGCTTTTTTCGTTGCTTTTGTAGTTGATCGAGTCTGTGGTGGCTGTCACCTGCCCAGCGGGTACGTAGATTCTTTGCTTTTCCTATGTACCAAATTATATAATTTTCGTCTATAACATAATATATTCCTGATAGTTCGGGAAGTATAGCTCTGTTCTTTAAACCGATATGGGGTAATTGCAGGATATATTCGTCTGCATTCATGTTTTTGTTATATATTTGCTGCGACGTATTTCTATAGATCATATTCGCAAGTTCGCCAGCTAATGTCAATACAGAGCGCAGTTTTTATTTAGCATTTTTGTACAACTCAAAAAAAGAAATCCCCAGGCTTTGGGGATTTCTCATAATTAAGCCGATCGCTAAATCTATTTAGTCTCCGGCATCAAACACTTATCAGAATCGCAGCCCGCCGGCCCCGAATCCATCATTTCACCTAAGTCATAGCGACTTAGTGCCGCATGAAAAACCTCAATTTCGCGGCGCGCCAAAGTCTCTTCCACCATCTTGGTGTAAGTTTCCTTGTTTATCGGTTCAAAGGGCAAACGCGGGAAAGTTTCAAGAGCATCAAACCGAGCTAAAAGCGCTGCGGAAATGTAGCCTTCATCATCGCGAATCGCTTCGTAAATCCTAGTGCCAAAACTTTCAACTTCATTTTCTCGCAACTCAATAGTCGCGCTGGTGTTATGCCGCACGTAGAACTTTTGCACTTGCATATAAAAGTCCATTTGTGCCGCCGCTGAGAACTTGTTAATGTCAATTTCATCAGCACCGGGCAAGTCAGCCCAACTTACCGCAACAGGTATTTCTACCAGCCATTCTGTACAGCGTTCATCGAAGGGATTGTTCAGCAAATTGCCGTTTTCATCTTTGTCAGATTGAGACGGAATCACGTTGTATCCGTAGTCGATGCAGGCGAGGGCTACGGGGTCGTTTTTGCCGAAAGTGATGCGGCGAATGAAACGCTGGGCTTTCGGCGGATGCCAGCCGGGGGAAGCACCTGTCAGCAGAGATTTAGTACCCGATGGTTGAACCGTTGTGCAGCGATTTGGGCGTTTTAAGGAATGGCGATCGCAATAATCCCATACTACCCGATTCACAATCTCCCGCCAACCACTCAAATACTCTTCTTCCCGCTGTTTAAAAGCGATTCCTTGCGGAGTTTGCGGGCGGCCTTCCACCCACCAGCGCAGCCACTCAACGCCGAAAGCGTGAACGAAGAAATCGAACAATCCCGTGAAAGATACGCCGACAATCGGGTCTAGTTCGCGGCTGTATTGATAGCGGGGTTCAAGAAATTTGTGATTGAGAAGTACCGCGACAGATAGAGCTCCGGCGGTGAAAGCTTCCTCCTGTTCTTTGAAATTGTAAGGGTCAAGTTGATTGAGGTGAACCTCCGAAAGGTTGCAATGAAAATTCGAGCCGATGATTTCCCCACAATTGTGAGTAATACAACCATTAGCAATGAAAGAGTGAGTTAAGGGAACATGGAGGTCATAGACTGGTTCTTCTCCGAACTCTTTTACACTTTTCACTTTTGAAGTATAGCGCTGTTTGACAACTGCTTCGCTGTAATTCCTGGTTGGCAGTTTGAGAGCAAGTTGCTCTAAACGCTGTTGTTTTTCTGGCACAAGTGGGAAACCAATCAATTTACAGAAGTTTTTGGCTCCCTCTCCTGAGTAAATTATGATTCGCCAACTGCCTCGGTTATTACTGACTTTCTCAGTGCCATCATTTAAAGTATATGGAACTCCTTTACCACCTGGTTTTTCCTTGATTTTTAAACTGCTTTTGATTCCCAAGTTGAGCAGCAATAGTTGAACTTGTTTCAGTAATTCCTGAGAACGGTTACGAAGTTCTATGTGCTTTGCTTTAATACTCACGCTACCGTCGGAACAAAACAATCCCTGAAGGAAACCAATGATTACCTCTTTTGATTGAGATAGAAATGTATTCGGCAAACAGTCTTTAGACTGAATCCCTAATTCTTCAAGGAATGAGTGCATCAAAGGTGAGCCACTGTGAAAAGTATAGACTCCTTTAACTATACTGGGCTTGTGGCGATAGCCTGTCAAAGATTCAACGGCTTCAAATAGAACAGGAAATACAGTTGAATATTCCTTTTGATTCATGTAGAATACTGCGTCTAAGCCTTTAGATCCTTGGTAAATTGAACCATCTCCATACAACCAACCTAACATTTGAGCTTGAGTGACTGCGATCGTACTTTTGCCAAAACTCCCTTCTCCTCTCTGGATGAAGATAGCGCGATCGGGGGTTAAGTCTTTGGTTGCTACCCAACCTAGATCGGTAAAATGTTGATGGTCAGCAGTACATCTCATCTGAAGCCCATTTTCTAGTGTGATAGAGTACGTATTCTGTACACCAGTAGAGAAGGCGATCGCATCAGTTAATTTCAACCCATCTAGTCCCACAGACCGCAAATCAACTAAGGCTTTAAAATGCTTGCCAACTAAATCTTTGATAGGGACTAATCCTTGGTCAGTTGAAACTAATGTGTCGCCCGAATGACAAGGGTTTAAACCATAGCGAGCCAAACGGTGATTGATTTCAGTTTCAGAAATGTGAGGATAATGCTTTTGCAACCAATGCTTACTGTTGCCAAGAGCGTAGGCTTTGAGAAATTCATCCTTGAGTTCAGGACTTGTTAAGATATCACAGTTAGATCTTGCTATGGCTTCCCCAGACCATTGAATCGCACCTTCTCCGCTATAATACTGTTGGCGAACGGCATCAATACACTCTTCCCGCGTCGGTTTATGATGAAAAACGCGAGAGTGATTTGCCATTCTCAAAGCATCTCGATCGGGGTCGATTTTCCAGTTGCCATTTTCATCTTGCTGCCACAGATTATTTTTAGCATTTGCGCCCAGTTCATCACTAGAATCAAATTGACGAATCCCCGCGCTGCGACGAATATTGCCAGCAACAATTGTCACCGCCGCTTCATCTATCAACACGCAGCATTCCACTGAATTTAACTGTCGCCCTAAAGCTTTATTCAAAATAGCGGCGCAGCGCTGATAAAGGTCGGGCAATTTCACCGGATTTGCTACTCCGCCAAAACCTTTTAAAGGTTCTCCCACCGGGCGAACGTCGCTCAAATCGATGAAAACTTGAACTTCTCCTGCAAATCTTTCATCTGTGGATAATTCCAGCAAAGTTTGATAGGATTTTACCCAACCTTGGCGAGAATCTCCGACATAAATAGTTGCGGTTTTTTCTGCAATTTTTACTTCGGTTTCTTGACGGCGCGACTGGGCGGGTGTAGAGCCGATTTCGCCTTGCATGGTTAGGGTTAAACGGTTGCGAATCGGCGGCAGTTGGTTGATATATTGTGGTTCCAAGACTGCCCCAGTGCCGCAGCCCATCATTGCCAAATCCATCAACAAGCCAAAGGAACGCCAGTCGAGAATATTTGTTGAGGAGCAATTATATGCGCCGGAAAAATTCTCTGGTTGTTCGATCCATTTGCTGCCACCTACCCACAGCCAGCGGCCTGAAGCGAGGGTTTTGAGCTGGTTTTGCATCCGGTGCAGCAGTTGTGTTTCTTCGGGGGTGAGGTTTCCCAGCTTTTGCAAGCCTTTGACTGTTCGATCGCACACTTGGGCCCAAGTCTCCCTTCCCGTCTCGGTACGGCGACTGTAAGTCCTAAAAAATACTGGATTGGCTGCGGGTGCTGTTTCGGGGAAATCGGACAGGTTGCGTTTCTCGCTGGCACTCGATCGCTCTAATTCTCGAACCATAGGTTGTGTACTGACGTGTCGGAATATATCAACAGACTACGAATATACAACAGGATTCAGATTTAGGGTAAAAGGTTAATATATTTGACAATTTGCACTAGATATGGGGCACAGAAGTGTACAAGCTCGATCGGGCGATCGGCTCAAAACTTGACAAAAAAACCCGATTTCTTCCTGAAACCGGGTGAATAGCAAATCTTGTCAATTGTCAATCCTTTGTCAATAAAAACTCAATATTGGGTAACAGCGGGTCTTGAACAACCCCCACACCGTTAAATCCCCAACGTTCAAGTAGCTTTTTTACCTGAGAACCGGAAATCGATTCTACTCCGAATCGATCGGCAACATCAGCAGCGTGGGCGTTGAGATAGCTCAAAGCGTCATAGTCTTCGCGAAACATCAGCAGGTAACTCACTGCCGCATCTGGATTGGGATTCGCGGACAGATATTTGCCGTCACTGCGGGAACGTAGCAAGTAAAAAACTTGAGATAACATATTATCTTGGTTGGCAAAATAATATGTTACCTCAAATTGGGAATTTGGAATTGCCCAAACGATTTTAGACTTACAATTTCAGACTGTAGAAAAGTTGAGTTTCTTTCAAGTTTCTACCTAAAAAGTACATAATTGATGCCTAAAATTGCTGGGAATCTAGCAGTTAAATCAAAGTCAGTGCTAAGCCTTTAATCCCTCGCCCGTCACCAACTTGACCGACTATCGAAGCTTGACCCGTCGTCAAATTAATATTGTATAGGCTGGAAACTCCGCCAACTTCGATCGCAGCCAAAGCCGTCTCGTTACCACCAACACTCCTGATATCAAAGCCGAGAACGGTACCAGCATCAATTCCCAAAGACCCGATCGTATTCAACACCCCATTATTCGGCGGATCTTGCCGCACCAAAATGTCTAAATTGGTGTCAATTGCAAACAGTGTCGTCGAAGCTGCCCCTGCAAAGTTATTCACATACGCAGCAGCAGCAGCCGCGCCCGGATTGCCAAAATTGCGATCGCCCGCAGCATAAGCCAAATTCCCGTCGAGTTGAACTCCCCCCGTCAGCGTGTCAAAATCCACAAGTGCCCCAGTATCAGGGTTGAGGCGGGCGTTTTGACCAGCTTGATTGACAAACCGAATTCGATCGACTGTCGGATTGAAATCAAAACCCGCAGCCCCCGGAGTTAGGGGAACAGCAAACTGTCCGCTACCGACTGCACTTGCTTGCCCAGTCACGGGATTGATCGCGTACAAGCGATTGCTAGAACCCACACCGTATAACACACCGTTAGCGGGGCGAAAATCTATTCCCAGCAAACTTTCTCCCGGCTGCAACCCTGTAACTGCCACGTCACTGAGAATCGCCCGCGGTGCCGCCTCGTTAAAACCGACAATTGTTTCAGCGCCATTTCTAACAGTTAAGGCGTAAGCTGTAGGCAAAGGCAAAGCCAAACCGTTAATCTGTCTCCCGTCGGCAATTTGACCGACAAAGGAAGCTTGACCGCTACTTAAATTGATATTGTACAAGCCGGAAATGCCACCAACTTCCAGCGCCGCCACTGCCACCTCGCGGCCGCCAATACTCCTGACATCAAAGCCGAGAACGCTAGTAGCATCAACTCCCAAAGATCCGATCGTATTCAACACTCCATTATTCGGCGGATCTTGTCGCACCAAAACATCCAAATCGCTGTCAATTACAAACAGCGTTGTCGAAGTACCCCCGGCAAAGTTATTCACATACGCAGCCCCAGCAGCAGCCGGAGAACTTCCAAAATTGCGATCGCCCGCAGCATAAGCCAAATTCCCGTCGAGTTGAATTCCCCCCGCCAGCGTGTCAAAATCCACAAGTGCCCCGGTATCCGGGTTGAGGCGGGCGTTTTGATCGGCTTCATTGACAAACCGAATTCGATCGACCGTCGGATTGAAATCAAAACCCGCAGCCCCCGGAGTTAGGGGAACAGCAAACTGCCCGTTACCGACTGGACTTGCTTCCCCAGTCATCGGATTGACAGTATACAAGCGATTGCTAGAACCCACACCGTAAAGCAAACCGTTAGCTGGCCGATAATCAATTCCCAGCAAACTTTCTCCCGCTTGCAATCCAGTCACGGGCAAATCTGAGATCACACTTCCCGGATTGGAAAGACTAAAACCGACAATCCGATTAGCAGGAGTTAAAGCATAAGCTGTTGTCCGCGCGGGAGGCGGGGGGCTGGGAACAACGCTGCCAATACTATTAGTGAAACTTGCCTGGTTAATCGCACTTTGTCTCACCCCTCTGAGAGTAGCGAGAAATTCTCCTGTTACCCGGTCTTGAATAACAGTATCGTTTCCAGCTTCCAGAATATTCAAGTCGCTAAAACTGAGACCTTCCCCCAAACCGATTAAATCTGTACCGGGTGCAAAATCGGCGATCGCGTCGGCATTTGCCAAACTAACACCGCCACTGGTGCGAGAAGGGTCAGCCTCAGCGTAGCGCCTCAAAACAAATAGGTCTGCCCCGTCTCCGCCTATCAGGACATCAGTATCTCGATCGCCCGACAAAACATCATTCCCGGAGTTGCCCGATATGGAATCGCTGCCTTTTCCGCCCACTAAAAAATCGTTACCGTCTCCGCCGTTAATAGTGTCATTCTCTAAATCTCCAAAAAGCGAATCTTGACCTAAATTGCCCTCAATTAAATCGCTTTGTTTACCTCCATAAATGCTGTCATTACCAGAGTTTCCGGCAATGGTGTCATTGCCCATCAAACCAAAAATCAGGTCATCTTCTGGAGTTCCTGCTAGCAAGTTTGCTTGGGCGGTGTCTCTAATTTCTGCCATGTTCTAATTACCCTCTAAATTTGATACTTCTGTTGCCTAACGGCGGCGGCATTCTCAGTCAAAATATCACAAAGTCGCACTTTTAGGATAGTTTTTCTTATTTTCGGCTTTAGGGTGGCTTGCCATAAAAGTATTACACGCAGCTAAAATGATATATAAACCTGCCCCCAAATTCCAATAAACCCACTCCTAAATACAGATCACTTAGGCGTATTTTATAGTTGGGTGTGTAGCCAAGGGCGATCGCAGCTCAACTGCAAGCTGAAATTTTTAATGGTGCGAACCCATGAAATTTTGTAGTGCGTTCATTAGTAATATACGCTGACTCTATAAGTTTGGATCTGTCCAGTCAGAAATTATTTGTCAACTTTAATCTTAAAGCCTGCCAAGGTGGGCTTTGTCTGTGTAGCGGTGACCACCATTGCTCAATATAAAGTTGATTATAAATGCGGAATTAGCATAATAAGTTAGTTAAACAGTCGTTTTCAGACGACTTAAGCTTTCAGGCAGAGGTTTAAATCCCTGCCTGAATCGGAGTTTCACGTTTGAACTCTTCCCGGCTTTTTCACGCTTTCAGCAGTGCTTTAGAAGCTGATTGCCCTGCGAGTTTGAGTTGCGATCGCAATTTGATATTCAACAACACCAAGACACTCCACTGACTGAGTATGGAGAACAAAATGGTATTTCCTGATGCTGGGAAAGAAGACGAAGACGAAAACCAAAAGCCAACAAATGTTGAAGACAACCAGAGAATAGGAGCTTTTTCTGGGGTTAGCAAGAGCATAAATAAAATCAGAGGTGGCAACAAGAGAGCGCTACCGACAGTGCCTGCGGCCCAAATTTCCTGATTTCTGGTTTTTGTCAATAGGAATAGTTGGGTGATGGCTGCGTAAATTAGGATAAGATTCAGGCAGCAAATTACCCCACCAAATTCGTTGATCTGAGGTTTTTCCAACAGCGCCCAAGGTGTTAAAATGATTACTGAGCTGAGGAGATTAATCGCGATCGCAACTATAGCGGGACTTTTCTCGCTCCAAATTAAATCGAGTAGTGGGTAGCGTCGCCACAGCTTCTGACTGGTGGGAACGATTTGTTTCCGATACCTCGCCCAATCGTACAAAGATTGTCTGTCAGATGTTAAAGCTGCAATTAAAGCAACAAACATCAGCAAATTCAAGATCAGTAAGGTGGGGAGACTCGTGCCTGATAGGGGGTTTGATTGGAGTGCAAACCCTAAAATTATTGGCTGACAGCAGATAACTAGCCAATAACTTTGCCGCTTGCTCAAAACTGTGGTGCTGGGATTGGGAAAGCGGCGCTGCCATCCCTGCCACAGCCAATAGGTTCCTGTACCACAAACCAAGAGAGACAAAGCAAGGCCACTCGCAATATTTGTACCCACTGGCGAGTAAAACCATTGCAGCTTGTCTAAGTCTTCAACTAACGAATCGAACTCACCTCTATCAACTAGAAAAAGCTGATATCTCAGGATAGCAAGGGGAGACAAAAATTTTAACAAATCCCAAGCAGTTCGTGTGAACGGGAGCGCAGAAATCCCAAACACCACAAAAACCATACCGCTAGCCAACCAAGGTTGAAATCCTCCCAACCAACTGGTTGTCAATCCAAATAGCATCGCACCGCTGTAAAATAAAGCACAGCTAGCTGCAACTGCTATGTAGAAACATAAAATTTCATTCAGAGGTATTTGAGCAGCTAATCCAGCGTACAGGTGCAGGGGTACGGCCAGAATTGCTGCTAGATAAAGTAAAATTGGGACGCCAAGGATTTTGCCGATAAAAATTGTTTTGGCAGACTGGGGACTGAGGCGAATAAAGTTGAGCGTGCCGCGGCGTTCCTCCTTGTCTAAGTCACTGACAAGTAGATAAGTCCCTGCTACTAATAAAGCTAAGACGCTAAATATGCTCAGCCAAACGAATATCTCTAGCCACCACTCCCGCCAGTTAATGACAAAGTTGCTGAAGGCATCTCTGACGCAGATTTTTTCATAGGGATGGGCGTTATCTAAAGAGCAAAATCTGTGATAGATGGGGTAAGTGTACTCCCCATTAGGAGGGGGAACGGGTATCTGAGCGCTGACAGACATGAACAGCAGCAGTTGAGCGCTTAGGGAAAGGGCAGAGGCGATCGCCATATTGCCAGTATTCAAGCGGCCTTTGATTTCTCGAAATAACTGGGGATTCCAGTTGCCTATTTTGTCTAGTAAGTGGAGTGTCATTGGTTATTGGTGATTAGGAATGGGTGACGACTCAGTTATAACTCACTGTTTATTCTGGTAAACAGGAAACGAGCAAATTAGGATGCTTGCTGGTGTCCCATTTTGAGGAAGATGGTTTCTAAGTCTTCTTGAGTGCAGTGGAATTCGGTTAGGGGAATGTTGGCGGCGACGAGTTCGCGTAATAAATTTGCGGCATCTTCCGGGCTTCCTGAAAAATCAACGCACACCTGTTGAGTTTCCGGGATTATTGCCCAATTTTCCACCCAAGGAAAGTTTTTTAATGCCGATGTTAGCGCTTCTAATTTATTTCCTAAAACCGACATGAAAATTTGCTGGCGGCTGAGGCGTTTGTAAAGTTCTTGTAACGGTGCGCTTTCGACCAGATATCCGAGTTCCATGATGCCGACGCAGGTACAAAGTTCGGCTAAGTCGCTGAGGACGTGAGATGATATGACTACGGTCATGCCTGCTTCTTGCAAAACTTTGATAATTTCGCGGAACTGCATTCGGGCGATCGGATCTAAGCCAGAAACGGGTTCGTCTAACAACAGCAACAGCGGTTCGTGGATAATAGTTCTCCCCAAACTCAGGCGCTGTTTCATCCCCCGCGACAGGGTGGAAATTAAACTGTTGCGCTTGTTGGTTAGTTGCACGAGTTCTAACACGGAATTGATTCGCTCTCGGCGGCGCGGTTGCTGGAGGTTGTAGAGTCGGGCAAAATAGTCTAAATAATCCCAAACAGTCAAGTCGTCGTAGAGGGGAAAGTCGTCGGGAAGAAAGCCGATGCGCTGTTTGAGAATTGGGTGCGATCGATCGCGCAATAACCTATCCCCGTTGATGTAAATTTCCCCTATAGTCGGTTCCTCAGCCGCCGCCAGCATTCGCAGCAAAGTAGTTTTGCCGGCACCGTTGGGGCCGATCAGTCCGCATACTTCGCCTGCTGCTACTTGCAAATCGATGTCATTGACGGCTATATGGCGATCGAATTGTTTCGTCAGCCCGCGAGTTTCTATTGCTAGTTGTTTTGCCATGTTTGGAGGGTGAAAGAAATTTGATGCGGTGTATCCCTGGCATGGAAATAGAATTCTACAACTAGCCTAGCCGTTCTTCCCTGAATTGTCAGCCCCGTTCTGAAATTAAAACAAAGACATTATCGATCGCTGAAATCCTTGCTAATATTAACTCTTCCTTCTTCCTTCTTCCCTCTTCCTTCTTCCTTCTCCTATATCAAGTCTGCACGGAAAATTCCTCTGGATCGATATCCCAATTTACCCAGCGAATTGCCTCCCTAGCTGATGCCAGGTTAGGTGGAACTCTCAAAGCATGAATGAATCCCGTACTCGGACAAGTCATTTTTAACAAACAAATCGGCTCGACATCGGCATTATCTATTTGTAATAGTGAATATTCCTGCCAACTATCTATTTGGTTTGCTTGCAACTCTTGACAAATGCGATCGTAACCAATTCCTTCAATTAATACCCGCCTCAGCTCGGCATTCTCTTCTGCTAAAATCCATTGGGATTTCCATTGAGTTGGGTGGAGTTGACCATATTTTTCAGGCAATCTGACATCGTGATAATAGTCAAACTTCCATCCATCCGCAAACTCGATCGCAGGTTCTCCTTCCGCGTGCAAGCGGTTTTGACTGTCAAAGCGCAGGTGGCGCGGGCGATCGCACACAAAGCAAATTTTTTCAAAGGGAAATATAAAACCGCACTGCTCGAAAAGCAGGTTTTGGCAGTGATGTATTTCTTGTGCCTTTTGGGAAATATTGACGCCTAATGAAGAGATATACCATTGAGTCAAATAGATTTCTTTAAACAAAGTCGTGGGGTTTTCAGCGTATGTGATGCCCAACAAATAATCGGTAAAAATATTCCCCATCGTTTGTTTCGATCGATAATATTCCTCAACCAATTCGTACATTAGGGAGTTCAGTGTGCTGTCTGCTTCCGGCTCCATCGTCATGCTAAGGAGCTCATACTCCCACACCGCCGAACTTGTAAAGTCTCTCACAATCGATGGGGACATGGACATCCATTTCCAGTCTAGCTTTTGCCCCAATCTATTCCCATGTGCTTCGTTTGACCAGTTTGGTGAATGGTCGTCTTTTGACAAGTTGAAGATTTGGAGAAAAGCATCACGATGACTGCTGCAAATAATAACGGAGGGTTCTTCTAGGCCAATAGCGGCATAGGTAACTTTGACTGCTTCTGTGGCTTTTTGAGCATCAATTGGCGTAGTCGAGAGAGTAAGACGTTTCTGTGCCAGTTCGCCTAACACGCACATAGCGGTAATTCGATTGGCGCGAAGATCGAGTTTGGTCAGATTGGTGAGCGAGTGCAAAGCGCTGAAGTCTGTAATTTGATTGCTGCACAGATACAGTGTGGTCAGATTGGTGAGCGAACTGAGGGAGCTGATGTCGGTAATTTGATTGTAGTTGAGATACAGTGTGGTCAGATTGGTGAGCGAACCGAGGATGCTGATGTCGGTAATTTGATTTCTGCTGATATCGAGTGTGGTCAGATTGCTGAGAGAGCCGAGGAATCTGATGTCGGTAATTTGATTGTTGTTGAGATGCAGCGTGGTCAGATTGGTGAGCGAGCCGAGGAAGCTGAAGTCGGTAATTTGATTG
>NZ_JAUBSD010000106.1:0-25528 GCF_036704575.1 Microcoleus sp. K5-D4 | reverse complement strand
CTACACAGTCTCTTATGCTTATTTTGTTAACTTTGTCAAGTTCATATTATACCAAATTAGATGAGCTTACCCTGGGTTTTTACCGACTCTGCAGGCTCTAACGAAGTACAATACAAAAAACCCGGTTTCAGACTCTCCCTGCGTCCGGGACTGTAAAAGTTGGTTTAAGCGTTCTGACTTTAGTCCTTTATCAACTGTCAACTGTCAACTGTTTTAAAAGTTCCACATAACGGGGTTATCGTCTAAATGATCGGTGACGGTGCGCCCGATCGCGTCAATTTCTTTTAATTCCTCTTCACTCAATTTTACCTCAGCAGCTTTTGCATTTTCGGCTGCTTGTTTCCCGTCGCGCGCGCCGACAATGGCATTTGTTTGTGGCTGGGAAATCAACCAGGCTAAAGCTAAGTTGCCCAAGCTTGTCTGGTGGCGATCGGCAATTGGCCTGAGTTGATTTAATGCTGTTTGCACTCGGTCGTAATTTTCTTTGATGAACAGCTTATTTTTGGCGCGGTGGTCGCCTTCTTCAAACTTGTGTTCTGGCCCGAATTTACCTGTCAATATTCCTTGAGCTAGAGATGAATAGGCAATGATGGAGATATGATTGTCCACACAATAGGACATAGCATCTTTTTCTACCCAGCGCCAAAACAGAGAATAGGGCGGTTGCAAGCTGTCGATGCGTCCGTATTGGGCGGCTTCTTCTATTTGGGCGCGGGAGAAGTTAGAAACGCCGATCGCCCGAATTTTTCCCTGTTCTTTTAACTTGTTCAGGGCGTCCATTGTTTCTGCAATTGGCACTAACTCCGAATTCCAAGTGCCGGCGGGCCAGTGGATTTGGTAAAGGTCGATATAATCGGTGTTGAGGTTTTTTAGCGATCGATCGCACGCTTCGATTAACAAATCGGGTTTCAAGTGGTTGGCGAAAACTTTGCTAGCATAAACTACTTGCGATCGCACATCTGAAAGTGCTTGACCGATAATTTGTTCCGAATGCCCTTCTCCGTAAACCTCAGCCGTATCAAAGGTGGTAATACCTGCCTCAAAAGCCGCGCGCATTGCTTTGACTGTTTCAGCATCCTCAATTCCCACCCACATCCGCTTCCCGGCTTGCCAAGTCCCCATAATTATCGGGGTAATCTGAATTTGTGATGTCCCCAATTGTCGCTTTTGCATACCCTAAGTCCTCATTTATATTTTTAGTATTCACCCTCAATCTCTCTAATCTTAACAGAAAAAAGTTGGGTAGTCATGCACAGTAATGCTATCGTTTTATTCTGAAATAATTATAGTGATGTACAAAGTTAAAAATTAAAAAGGAGCATTTCACTTTTGCAGCCAAGCTAGAAATTGGAGTTAAGAGTCAGGAGCCCGGGGAAAAAAGTCAGAATAAAAAAGGAAGAAGCCAGAAGAAGTGTTTTTACAAATATGAGATACTCCTATTATGGTAGTATAAAACTACCTGGTAAAGCAAGAATTTAATCCTCTAAAATCAGTTTAGCCTCCTGTATTGCTTGAGAACTTTAGCGGGACTGATAAATGAAATGCCCTGAGAAGAAGAGGTACTAATCATGACAGCTTCAATGACAGGCTCATAAACCGTTTTTTCTGCCACCCACTCCACAATAAAGTTGGCACCTGAGCCTCCACTTGTATCATCTGCTGCAATGAAAAAGTCTGTGGAAGCAAGCGGCTTGAGTTCTACTGAACTCTTAATATCCTGCTTAATCAATTTCCCATCGGTATCGTAGTAACGCACAGAAGTAATAATAATCGAATTTGTCAGATCCGTATTGCGGATACTGAGGGTGGCTGACAAATTCATGACATTATCCTGGCTATTGTAGTGATAAATATGCGAGTAAATAGGGACATATACGGTTTGTCCCATCACAACTTTTGTTTTATCTAACGTGACCGATCTCAGTGAGGTTTCACGTTTTGTATCAGGTTGTTGTCTTTGTGAAATAGTTTGCTCTGAACAAGAGATCAGGACGATCGCGGCGATCGCCCAACCAACCCAGAAATGTTGTTTCAGCTTCATCGGCATTCATCCAAATACACCACATGAATGGCAGTTACGTCTACAACAGAGCGAACCGTCTCCTGTAGACTAAAACCGTAGTTAATCTATCAATTTCTATGGGTAAAGCAAATTTATCCGTTAAATTACCCGTTGAGAATTATATTTTTTAACGGGCCAAGCCACAGGCAAGCTGGTATATGTCAACCATCGCAATGCTGTTCCCGACTTTTAATAACTGTTGGGCTGACCCCAGCCACATCATTCCGGTCCACCAATTAATACCTACAGGATTTATTGTCACCTCAACAACAAACATTATAGAACTACATACTACAAGCATTTCTCTTCCTTGAGGCGGCTCAGTCATAAGGTTTGAGCGGCAGTTCAACCTGGAACGTGGAGCCTTTGCCCACTGTACTCGTCACCTGTATTTGTCCGCTGTGTGCCTTGACAATTTGTTGGACGATCGCCAACCCCAGCCCAAAGCCTCCGCTGTCCTGCGATCGCTCGGTGTCTACTCGATAGAAGCGATCGAAAATATAGGGTAAGTCCGCTTCTGGAATACCGATTCCCGTATCGATTATCTGAATGACTGCCAAATTGGAATGAAGAACTAGCCGTATCTTTACAGTTCCGCCAACGGGAGTATATTTACAGGCGTTGTAAAGCAAGTTTTCGACTACTTGCCGCAGCAAATCAGGATCGGCCAATAATTCAATCCGTTGTTCCGGTGATTCGCAGGTCAGTTTGATATTTTGGGCTTCTGCAAGTGCGAGAAACTGGGTTGCTAAATTGCTGAGGAGCTCGTTGAGATTGATTAACCTGAGCGATTCCGGCGCAAGTCGCCCTTGATGACGAGCCAACAGCAGTAAATTATTCACGAGCGCTCCCATTGATTTTGCGCTATCTACAATGTTTTCTAAGGGAGGATGGTAACGCGGATCGTCAGCCGCGATGAGCAACCCAAGCTGGGCATTAGTGAGAATGGCAGACAGGGGCGATCGCAACTCGTGAGAGGCATCGGCTGTAAAGCGCTGAAGCTGCTGATAGGCTTGCCGAATCGGTTGCATGGCCAGCCCGCTGAGAAACCAACCTGTGAGGGCAATTAAGCCCAGTGTCAGCGGTACAGCGAGAGTTAGCACGATCTGAAGCTCAGTGAGCCTGTTTTGAGTTTCTGTCAGGGGAGTTGCAACCTGAAGATAACCGAGTACCCCTGTTCTACCTTCAACGGGTAATGTCACCTGACGCAGCCAGATTCCTTTTGCCAAAAGTGGATCGGTCGATCGAACTGTGAGATAACCAAAGGGCGTATTTAACCGCTCGGGAGGAGAATTCCCAAAAAAACGAACTAGCAGCCCTTGTGCGTTATACCAGCGCACGTAAATCAGATCTTCAGCAAGGGGATGCGAACCGCTACCTAACAAGGAAACATGACTCAGATCGACCTGGTTCTGGTTTTGGCGAACTTCATAATGCACGCTGGCAGCCATGATTCTGCTTTTGTCATATAGCAGTCGATCGAGCGCCTCTAGTTTATCTTTCACCTCAATCTGATAGATCGCCCCAGCAAACAGCACGAGAATGCTTCCCATTGAGAGGGTGAACCAACGAGCCAGATTGCGACGACTTTGATTAAACATGACTTGGCTTGACGATCGTTACTTGAGAGGGGAGGTGAGGCGATAACCCATACCGTAAATGCTCTCAATCCAGTCTGCCGATCCTACAGCCTGCAAGCGTTGGCGTAGTTTGCGAACTAGAACCGTGATCGCATTGCTCTCTGGTTCAGTCCCCCATTCCCACACGCCTTGTTCAATCTGATTCCGAGTCAAAACCTGTCGAGGATGACGCATAAAATACTCCAACAACTGAAACTCGCGACTGGAGAGTGAAACGGTTGCACCTTGTCGCTCAACAGTAAGAGTATCGAGGTGGAGGTGCAGATCCTCAAGGCTGAGCGTATCTCCTTGCCAAAGGGGCGATCGCCGTCTTAATGCCCGGACTCGTGCCATGAATTCAACCAAATCGATCGGTTTCACCAGGTAATCATCTGCACCTGCGTCCAACCCGGTCACTTTTTCAGGCGTGGTGTCTCTTGCGGTGATCATCAAAATCGGCGCTGTTTTCCCTGCCGATCGATATTGACGACAGAGATTTACCCCACTGATATGTGGCAACATCCAGTCCAAAATCAACAAATCATATTCTTTTTCTGATAACAGCCACTGTGCAGTCTCTCCATCTTTTACCCCATCCACGCTATGTCCTGCTTGAGACAGCACTGTTTGAAGTGGCATCAGTTGCTTTGGGTCGTCCTCCACAAGTAAGATTCTCATATATTTCTTTAATTGGGCTGATAAACATCGATCGGCTGATGAAATTTATCTATTTTAAGTATGAATCTAAAAATGCCAACACTTGCTTTTTTTCTATTTGCGGCTCTAGGAGAAATCTCTGGGTGTTACGCTTTCTGGGCCTGGGTGAGACTTGAAAAGAGCATTTTGTGGGTTGTTCCAGGAATTTTAGCTTTAATCTGTTTTGCGTTTTCTCTAACTCAAGTCAATGCCTCAAACGCTGGAAGAGTATATGCTGCCTAGGTCGGTATTTACATTCTTACATCTCTGGTTTGGTTGTGGCTCATTCAAGGAGTTAAGCCAGATAAGTGGGACTTGCTTGGTGTTACAATTTCCCTGATTGGAACTGCTGTAATTTTGTTCAGCCCACATCGCTGATTGCTGTTTTTATAGAACTCGAATAGTTTACGCATCGCCCTTGAGTAGGATTTCAGCAGAGCGATCGCTCCACTAAAGTGCAAATATAGCAATCCTAAATCATTTGTGAATTTCTTACTCCCTCCCCTTTGTAAGGGGAGGGTTGGGGTGGGGTAAAAAATTTATGTGGCAGGTTACTAAACGTTGGCTAAAAGCATCAGGCGCAGAGTTTTGGTTGCCATTGCCGTTTGTGGCGATCGCGTTTTGGGTTGGCTCCAGTTTCCTAATGGCTCAAGAATTACAACAACCCCAGATCGCAAAGAATAAACTTCAGGCAGATACCCAGCTTAAAGCAACGGTGTCTGTCAATATATTGCTGATCAATGCGGTGATTAACCGAAAACAAGGAACAACCCAGGTTGCGGTAGAAACAGCAGAACCCATTTTAAAGCGATTGGAATTAGAATTGCCAATGACTGACGCAACCCAGATAGAGGCAGCGATCGCGCAAGAACTTCAGTTATCGCGTCAAAATGTTCGCCAGTTAGTCCGTTACGAAATCGTTGAATAACTTTATTGTTTCAATATTGCGATCGCATCCAGTCAAATAAGGTTGGCAAATCCATAAGTTTCCTCGCTGCGATCGCACAATTCGTCAAGCGGCAATAAGTGTCAAATACTCTTGCCACTTGAGGATTAAGAACTACTGAGTGACGATTTCGTTATTGATGGAAACATTCGCTGCAACTTGCCGAGCAATTTGTTCGGCCAATGCTTTTTGTTCTGCCGTTTGAACGCGCCCTGTTAACACAAGCGAATTATCGCGATCGTCTGCCTCCAAATCGAATTGCTTGAGCGTGCCATCGGAGTCCAAGGCCTCTTCTACGCGATCGGCAATATCGTCAATGTCTTGATTCTGAGGCGTCTGTGCGGTCGTGGTGGCAGGCGCAGCAGTGGTTGGAACAGTCGTATTTCCAGTGGCAGTTGTGGGAGCAGAAGTAGATGGAACAGTTGTCTGTGAAGTATTGGGGGAGGTGCAAGCACCTAAACCCAAAATTGCAACAGTGCTGACGCTGATTCCTTGCACAAATAGCTTTAATAATTGCATATTCTTTGTTTGTTTTGTTTGTTGTGAAACGCAATTTTGCCGATAAAACTCAGGATGAAGTCTTTGAGCATTTAAAGTTAACAAGTGAATGTAGGAGAGTTCATCTATCAAAAGTAATGCTTTTTACAACCCTATTAAAAGGCAACAATCAGATCCAGTGAACTAAGGTTTGCAAGTCCATAAGCTATCTCAATCGGTTCTGTTCCTAAGTCTAGGGAGCAAATGTGATCCAAATGTGACTAACAGAAATCAGTCGGTCACTTTTCCCTCACATTCATCAATGACGCTAGAAACAAGACGAAATAACAGACAAGAATTGGGCTTGACAAGAAACGTTATGACTGCAACAAATGTAGAAAAATTAGTAGAACACTCTTGGCATCACCTCTCTGTCGAGAAAGTGGCTCGGCTTTTAGAGACTGACCTGGAAATAGGTCTATCTTCCGACGTGGCAGCAGAGCGGCGCGAGATCCTCGGCCCCAATCAACTAACGGCTCAGAAGCCGCAAAGTGCGTGGTTGCGATTTTTTCAGCAACTGAATCAGCCGCTAATCTACATTTTATTAGCCTCTGGCATAGTGACAGCATTTCTGAAAGAGTGGATTGATTCAGGGGTAATTTTTGGGGTGGCTCTGACGAATGCCACCATTGGTTTTGTTCAAGAATCAAAGGCCGAAAATGCGATCGCCGCCTTAGCAAAATCTGTTGCAACAGAGGCAACCATTCTCCGCCATGGTCAAAAGCAAGTGGTTTCATCCAGCGAACTGGTTCCTGGCGATCTCGTCTTGCTGTCTTCTGGGGATAAAGTGTCTGCGGATCTGCGGCTGATCGAAGTCCGTGACTTACAGGTTGATGAGTCAGCGTTAACGGGAGAATCTGTCCCGGTTCAGAAGCAATCCCAGGCGCTAGAGGCAGACGTTCCACTGGCCGATCGCACGAACATGGCGTATACCGGAAGCCTGGTAACGTTTGGACAGGGACGCGGGCTGGTCGTCAGCATTGGCGAGATGACCGAGACGGGACACATTTCCCAACTCATGCAGCAAAGTACGACACTGGAAACCCCCCTGAGCCGCAAAATTGACAAATTTAGCAAAACCTTGCTCTATGTCATTTTAGGTTTGGCTGCCTTCACCTTTGCTGCAGGCATTGCCCAGAGATTTTCTTGGGTTGAGGTGTTCAAGGCATCTGTGGCGCTTGCCGTCAGCGCAATTCCTGAAGGCTTACCCGCGATTTTAACGGTGACACTGGCGATCGGGGTTTCCCAAATGGCAAAGCAGCACGCCATTATTCGCAAACTTCCGGCAATTGAGACGCTGGGCAGCACCACCGTGATTTGTTCCGACAAAACCGGAACCTTGACAGAGAATCAAATGACTGTTCAAGAGATCGATGCCGGTGGAAAGCGATATCGGGTTAGCGGTGGAGGATATGCACCAGACGGGAAAATTTCTGTAAACGGACACTCGGTTGACCTGGCGAACGCACCTGCTTTATATGAATGCCTGCAAGCAGGACTGTTGTGCAACGATTCTTATCTAGACGTGCAAGACGGCAACTGGACTGCGATCGGTAGTCCAACGGAAGGGGCCCTGGTTGCGGTAGCCCAAAAAGCGGGGTTAATTGCTGAGAAACTGGAGGAAGCGCTTTGCCGGCTCGATACACTGCCGTTTGAATCTCAGTTTCAATACATGGCAACCTTACATGACGATCGCCCACAACGGTTGATTTATGTCAAGGGTTCAATTGAGGCAATTCTCAAGCGGTGTCGCCTGATGCTCGATGAACAGGGAGAGGCGAGATCCCTCAACCCCGCGCCGATCGAGCAAACCGTGGACAGAATGGCAAAAAAAGGGTTACGAGTTCTGGCACTTGCCAAGAAAGTTGTACCCGCTTCTCAATCTTCAATAGAGCATTCTGATATTGAGCAAGGGTTAATTTTTCTCGGTCTGCAAGGCATGATCGACCCGCCCCGCCCCGAAGCGATTCAAGCGATTCAAGCCTGTCGGTCTGCGGGAATTCAGGTCAAGATGATTACCGGCGACCATGCCAAAACAGCAGCAGCGATCGCCCAACAAATGGGACTAAATCAAACCCAAGATGCTCCTGTTTTTACAGGTCAAGAACTCGCTCAAATGAATCAGCAGCAATTAGCCAATGCTGTCGAACAAAGCTGCGTGTTTGCTCGTGTCGCGCCAGAACAAAAGCTCCGCATTGTCGAAGCACTTCAGTCTAAGGGCGAGATTGTGGCGATGACTGGAGATGGAGTTAACGATGCTCCCGCCCTGAAGCAAGCTGACATTGGGGTAGCGATGGGCATTACGGGCACTGAAGTCACAAAAGAAGCCGCAGATATGATTCTGACGGATGACAACTTTGCTTCGATCGAGAAAGCAGTTGAGGAAGGACGCACGGTTTATAAGAATCTGCTGCGGGCGATCGCCTTCATCCTGCCCGTGAATGGTGGAGAGTCCATGACCATCTTGATTGCCGTACTTTTGGCAACCCCGCTACCCATTTTGCCAGTACAAATTCTCTGGCTGAATATGGTCAGTTCAGTTGCATTGAGCTTACCGTTGGCATTTGAGCCGCCCTCTCCCGATGTCATGCAGCAGCCGCCTCGACCTGCCAATGAACCGCTTCTGTCTCGCAGGCTGACCGCTCGGATTCTGACAGTTTCGGTATTTAACTGGATTGCGATCTTTGGGATGTTTGAATGGATCGTCCAAACCACAGGCAATGAAGCTCTAGCCCGGACGATGGCAATTCAAGCATTGGTTGCAGCCGAAGCTTTTTACCTGTTAAGCATCAGTCGCTTCGTTCCGGCGATCGTCGCCAAACTGCGCGGTAAAGATGAATCAGTTGGCTACGCGGTAGCGATCGGCATTGGGGCTATTTTCATTCTCCAATTCCTGTTTAGCCAATGGGGCATTATGAATCAGTTATTCGACACAGAAGCTTTGAACCTAATCCAAGGCTTAATTTGTATCGGATTCGGACTGCCAATGATTCCTTTGTCAGCTTTGCTAAAGCGTTTTGCACCTCTAAACTAAGCGGTTTTTGTGATGCAACCATTGCCAGCGGCTTTACGCACTATTTATCAATTTTGTAGCGTTGAACATTGAATATTTCTCATGAATTACCAAAATCTCAAACGTGCTAGCGGCCTATTTACTAATCATCGAAACGCAGAGCAGGCGCTAGTGGAGCTAAAAAGCAGGGGCTTCCCCATGCACAAGATTTCAGTGATTGCTAAACCTTCTGACAATAATGATTTGGACTCTCTGGGCGTGCAGCAAATTTTAATCACAAGAGTAGCAGGCGCCCAAGTAGGGGCGATCTTAGGCAGCATACGACTAGGTTCACTAGCCTTAATTGTTGGACTCAGCAGCCTGCTAATTCCCGGTATTGGTCAGGCAGTAGCGGTGGAAAGCATTTTAGCAACTTTCTTTGGAAGTGGGATTGCTGCAACTGCTGGCGGTCTATATGGCGCACTTCAAGGATGGTTGGTGCCAGAAGAACAAGCAAGAATTTACAATAACAGATTTAACCAGGGAGATTATTTGATCGTCATGGAGGCAAGAGAAAATGAGATCGTGATTGCTGAACCTGTCCTTAAACGTTGGGAGATTCTGACGTGGCGTGTCTGTGATGCTACCTAAATTCAAGGTAAGAAAGGACGATTACCTTCAAGGATTTTAGTCCAGGGAATCAGAACGTCTAAAACCCACTCAAAAATTGGACGGTCGATGACTGTGGGCGATCGCTCTCCTACTCCTTAGATATGAGATATGGATCGACAACTTCCATTACCCGCCTTAGCGGCAACCGCGATCGGGTCGGCAACACTTCAGAAGAGACTGTTTAAAAAAAAATTAAAACCCAGCACAATTAAGAGCAATTAGCATCCTGTAAGGGTTGGAAAATCATCCAGATCTACCAAAAAAATTGCACTCTAAAAACGATGCGATCGCCCAACAAACCCAGAAATCCTATTTCAGCTTCATCGGCATTCATCCAAATAGACCACATAAATTGCAGTTACGTCTACAGCAGAGTGAACCGTTTCCTGTAGACTAAAACGGTAGTTAATCTGTCAATTTATTTGAGGAAAACGAGTTTATGAGAGGAGTATCGGCGATCGAGTGGATTGTAGCGCAAGCACCTCCCTTGGGCAGCGATCCTGCTACAAATAGCCAAACTGCAGGAGCCATTCCTGAATTGGTAATCATCTTGATCATTCTGCTGCTGATTGCAACTTTTGTTGCACTCGTAACCCAACGGTTGCGAATTCCCTATGTGACGGGCTTAGTGTTAGCAGGCTTGCCCATTACCGAGCTCTTGTCGCGTCGAATTGGTTTAGACCCCTCTTTAGTATTAAATCTTTTCCTACCCATTCTGATTTTTGAAGCAGCTATCAATACGGATATCAGCCGTCTCCGCAGCACCTTTAAGCCGATCGCGCTGCTGGCGGGCCCAGGCTCTATCTTTTCCTCAGCAATTATCGCTGTTCTGGTTAAATTTGGGCTGGGGCTAGACTGGATTCCAGCGTTGCTGATCGGAGTCATTCTGGCAAACACTGATACAGTCTCGATGATCGCGGTTTTTAAAGAGATCCGCGTGCCTTCTCGATTGTCCACAATTGTTGAGGGAGAAACTCTGTTCAATGATGCGGCTGCTCTAATTTCATTTAATTTGGTTTTGGTCATTTATGCGACAGGCTCTCTCACCGCTATACAAGGCGTGAAGGAACTGCTCGTGGTTGCCTTAGGTGGGGCACTGGTTGGGGGTGTTTTAGGTTACTTGAGCGTGCCGATATTTGTTCGCTTAAACGATCCGTTGAGTAGCCTTTTGCTAACCGTCGCTCTCGCATTGGGAACCTTCCAAATCGGACAATTTTTAGGCGTATCGGGCGCAGTGGCGGTGGTCATCACCGGACTTGTTTTTGGCAACCTCGGGCTGCCTCGCAGTTCGTCTGCCTCGGATCGGATTACCTTGCTGAGTTTCTGGGAATACGCTGGTTTTGGCGTCAATACGTTTATTTTCCTGCTGATTGGAATTGAAATTAACCCGCTGACGCTGTGGAGAATTTTGCCATCCATTTTATTCGTCATTCTGGCCTATCAACTGGGACGGATTCTCTCGGTCTATTTGTTATTAGCGGGCCTGCGTTGGTTCGATCGCCCCATTCCGCTACGCTGGCAGCACATTTTGGTTTTAGGGAATATTAAAGGGTCTCTCTCAATGGCCTTAGCTGTTGCCATTCCCTTGACCCTACCAGGACGGGATAACATCATTGCCCTGGTGTTCGGTGCAGTTTTATTCTCTTTGGTCGGACAGGGATTAAGTTTACCGTGGATAGTAAAACGACTAAAAATTAGCCGTGTTTCTGATGTAATGCAGGAAGCTGGGCAGTTACAGATTCAGTTGATCGCTTCCAAAGCGGCTCAAGATGAGCTAGATAGTTTGCTGAAATCTGGCGTGTTGCCGAAGGCAGTTTACGAAGAGTTATGGGCATCATATCAAGCACGAGTAGCACACTCTGAGCGAGTGCTGCGCGATCTCTACAATCAACATCGGGCCGGGCAAGTCCAGGGCGATCGCAGCGGGCTAGATACGATTCGACGGCGATTGCTTCTAGCAGAAAAAGGAGCAGTTAGCGATGCCCTCCGCAAGCGAATTGTCCCAGAGGATCTGGTTCATCCTTACATCAAAGATTTGGATGAGAAACTTCTAACGTTGGCAGATGACTAGCGCGAATGCCGAGGTAATCAATCATCTGGTGAACTAGCTCTGGACGGGTGACGACCAAGATGGTAGAGCCTGCTTCAAGAACAGTATTGCCGTTCGGAATCTCCAGATTGGCGCAGGCATGGCATTGATAACCAATAATCAGCGAACCTTTTGGAAAACGAGGGTCTTGAGCAATTTGAGCAACGGTGTGACCTGCCACCTTGCAATCGCCTGGAACTGGCAGCTTTAGTACCTCGACTTGCCCGTGTTCAAAGTGCATCATCGACTCGATTTGGGGGTATTCAATCGCATTCGCCATTGATGCAACTGCCAAATCAATAGTGCTGATGATGTGACTGGCTCCGGCAAGTCGATAGGCTTCCTGGAATTCGCGATCGCGCATTCGCACCACAATATGGGAAATGCCATAGCTCCTGGATAGGGTGATCAGTGCTAAATTCAGTGCATCATCGCTGAGTGCTGCAACGACTGCGTTTGCTTGTTTAATTCCCGCTTCCAGAAGAACCGTTGTACTCACCGCACTGCCTTCAAATGCCATCACTCCGATTTTTTCACGAGCAAAGCGACACGCAAGCGGGTCGGCATCGATGATTGCAACCGTATGACCGAGTTTTAATAGCTGCTGGGCTAAACCCAGCCCCATCATTCCTGCTCCACCAATTAATATGTACATGACTATTTGTCACCCCAAGAATGAACTTTACAGATTTATCCCTATTAGTGAGATTGTTTTGAGTTTCTATCAGTTTAATCTGCTTGTGGGGTGGCTTTTACCGGGCTTACTTATTACTTGTTCCACACTTAGTTTAATCTGCTTGAGGGGTTGGCATGGGAGCCAGCCCCTCAAGTGATTTTCCTCAGTTATGTACGCAGCGGGAACCCTACATAATCTTAGGCACTTTAAAAAACTCCCCATCGCGATCGGGAGCTCCCTCCAAAATACTTTCTCCCTTAGCAAAAGGTTGCAGATCGTCCGATCGCATTACGTTACTAACATCGATCGCCCGCGTTGTCGGCTGCACCTTACTCGTATCTAGTTCACTCAACTGCTCGAAATAATCTAAAATACCGTTAAGTTGACCAGTAAACTGCTCTTCTTCCTCCGGCGTTAATTCCAATCTGGCTAAATTCGCTACTTTCCGAACTTCTTCTCTGTCAATCATAAAAATCGGGAATGGGGAATTGGGCATTGGGAATTGGGCATTGGGCATTGGGCATTGGGAATTGGGCATTGGAAATTGGTTATTTGTTACTAGAGAAACGACGAACTACTAACTATGCCCCATGCCCCATGCCCATCCTAGTTAAAAATACACATCAATTTGCGATCGACCTGTCGTCTTAAGCCAATTTTGCACTTCAATGTAATTGTTTGGGGCCAAGCGAATAGCCTCTTTCCAATAATCGGCAGCTTTATCAAACAGCCCTTCCGCCCCTTCAATATTGCCAGCTTCCTTTTCCTTTTCCCCTTGATAGTGGTAAATCACAGCAATATTATTCAGTGCTTGTGGCATTCTCGGATTGAGATCCAATGCCTCGCTGTAATATTCCAAAGCTTTATCATGTTCGCCGTTGCTAGTATGGATCAGCCCCATATTGTACAAGACATAACTGCGATCGTAAGGATCTTCCTCCAGCTTCAGCGCTTCATGGTAATTATCCAACGCTTCAGCATATTCGCCATCTGCTTGAGCTGACATACCATCCCGGTAATAAGCAAAAGCTTCCTTCGCCTGCTTTTTGGCCGGCATAATCTTCAGGATGATATCAGCCATTACCGTGAAACTTTTGTCAATAAAGTTATCGTTGCGTTGAGTTCTTGGCATATGCGATTCTTTGGTTAGTGGCTAATCAGAAAAATTAGCCTGTAAAGTTTTCCTATTAATAATTGCGCCACTGTTGTAGTGGGCCGTTGTGTTGAGGGCGCTAAAAGGTTTAGTCGATCGCAACTGCGAACCTTCAAACACGCCCTTGGGTTTAACACTCTCGCAAGTTCTATCTATTTTATATAAGTCTTGCAAGACTTGCAAAAAAACCAGATTTCTTTAACCTCTCTCGTACTCTACACAAAACTTACAAAAACCCGCAACGGTGGAAAAAGTTCTGCTGGAGGGTGCAGGGACAATCATCTTCGATGGCTTTCCTTCGGATCGCGAAAGCTAACACCAACGGGCGATGATCGCGCACCGTACCCTACTAACTGTACTCACCATCCCCGTCGTTGACTCTCAGAGCAAACAAGCAAATAGCCTGCCGAGGAGAAATTCACTCACAAAGTTTTATTAAGCTATCCGAGTTCAGCCCATACTTAAAAGTTATTCGGCAAAACACTAGCAATATTTTGCCCCAAAGTCAAGGGCAGCCTCAAAAAAAATCAGAAAGGCGATCGCCAAAACCAGCTCGAATTCCCGCAATATATAATAAAAATAACCGGGTAATTTTCACAGAGAGAAACCTATGGCTCCGAATCCCACCATTATGCAAGCCGTCGAACAACTTGGCTACCGCGTTACGGTTGGAGACGTGGCGGCAAAAGCTGGATTAGATGTCAATTTTGCCCAGCGAGAACTGTTAACCCTCGCCTCCGAAGCAGGCGGCAACCTGCAAGTAGCAGAATCCGGCGACATTGCCTACCTATTTCCCAAGAACTTTCGAGATATTTTGCGAAACAAATTCTTGCGCTTGCAGTTGCAGGAATGGTGGCAAAAAATCTGGCGCATTTTATTTTATCTGATTCGGATATCTTTCGGCATAGTGCTGGTAGCTTCTATCCTCTTAATTTTTGTTGCTATCACGATTTTACTCTCCAGCGGCGATAGCAATAACAGCGGCAGCGGAGGAGACGGTGGTAGCGGGGGCGGCAGAGGCGGCGGCTTTTCCTTTTTTCCCTACTTCTGGAACGACTTAATCTGGATATTTTACTGGAACCATGACCAACCATACTACCAGCAGCGATCGCGCTTAACTGACCAAAAACCCCAGATGAGTTTTCTAGAAGCAGTTTTCTCCTTTCTATTTGGAGACGGGAATCCAAATCACAATCTAGAAGAGCGCAAGTGGAGTGATATTGCGACTGCAATTCGCAACAACCGAGGCGCCGTCGTCGCCGAACAAATTGCCCCATATCTCGACAATCTCGGACAAGGATACACCCGAGAATACGAAGAATATATGCTACCCGCTCTCGCTCGTTTTGACGGCCGCCCCGAAGTCAGTCCCGAAGGGCAAATAGTCTACCACTTCCCGCAATTACAAACCACAGCCACCGAGAGAAATTCTGAACCAGTAGCAGCTTATTTGCGAGAAATGCTGTGGCGTTTCAGCAACGCCAGCTCCGGCCAAATCATGCTCGCGGCAGGGTTAGGAGCGGTCAATCTTGTCGGTGCGTTAGTTTTGGGGAATCTATTAACTAATAATTTGATAGCCGGTGGGTTTATCGGTTTCGTCAGCACTGTTTATCCCATGATCCTGATTTACGGCGTCGGATTTCTCGCAATTCCTTTAATTCGCTACTTCTGGATTCAGTGGAAAAATAGACGGATAGAATTCCGCAATCAAGAGCGTCAGCAGCGAGCAATGTTATTAAACGAACCAGAAGCAAACTTGCTCAAAAAACTGGCCTACGCGCAGGAATTTGCAGCAGAAAACGTTCTGACCGGAGAAGACTTAGCTTATACCACAGAAACAGAATTAACCCAACAAGAACTAGAACAGTCAGCCAAAATAGATGCCGAATGGCAGCGCCGGATCGATCGATCCGACAACTTGTAATACTAAGAAAAAAAAACAGTTGTTTGTTGTTAAATTAGGTTGCATTAAAATCTTGCACTATTTTCAAGAATAGGCAGGATGCGTGTTCCAAAAAAAAATATCTTTGTTGGGGAACTGGTTTTTAGCTCGTTGCTAAGAATTGTGGAAAATATCAATTTTTATTGATGTCATAATTTTTTCTACTCCGAGGTTTATTAAATAAGCTTAGGGCGTTTAAAAATTAAACAATTTTGGTCATACTTCGAGTCGTGATCCAGAGCCACAAGTTCCCATCCCTCCTCGCCCAAATGATTGACAAATAGATGAAGCGAACCTTGTTTCCAATCTCGCTGTTCTTCACCGTTTACATATAAACTAATCAGCTTGTTTCCAAAAGGATACATATTCGCATCCACAAATAAATACTCCCACTTTTGCATAGCAATCCTTAATGTAGTTAGTGATCAGTCTAGTAGTCGTTAGTCATTAGTCATTCCCAATTTCCAATTTCTAATTCTTCGCCTACGCGGTTCCTGGCCTGCCACTACGCGGTTCCTGAGCGTAGTCGAAGGGCCCTACAAGTTCCCAATTCCCAATTCCCAATTCCCAATTCCCTGTATTCAGGACACGGAAGTCACGAATACAGGAATAGCTGTTTTTCCCTTCTTCCTTCTTCCTTCTTCCTGAGATCCGTTACATCCCAAGAAAGCGAATTTGTTGCCGAACTTCTTCCTTGCCCATTCCCAGCAGTTACTGGACTGCAATTCTAGCCAAAGTAGCACCTCGGTAATAGTGCAACAAAATCTGCTGGTAGCCGTATCCCTGTCTGGCCAAATTGTATGCCCCCCACTGGCTCATTCCTACAGCATGACCGAAACCTTTGCCAGCAACTTGAAAACCCGTAGGAGCTTGGCCGCTGTTCCTTGGGTTCCCACCGCCCCCATACTGAGGAATCACGGTAAACCGCGTACTTCTCAAATTTAAAACCCGGCGTAAATCTGCGCCAGTCATGACCCTAGAACCGCCATCTCCAACTACTTTCATCCTCAAAACGCTGCCGTAAGCGGTAGTGCGTTCTGGTTTCATCGAGATCACATTGCCCACGCCAGAAATCCTATTGCTGATTTGAGCCCGGGAAAAACTTTCTTTCCATTGGTAAACCGGCGCCCCTTGGTCGAAGTCAGGAACAGCACGCAGGTAAGGCAGAGGTTCTGTCCAAACATCCTCGACATTTTCAGTATGTCCCCCAGAGGCAGAGTGGAAAGCGGCTAAAATAATCTGACCGTTGTAGGCCAGAACTTGACCGGCGGTTGCATCGACTGCCGAATAAGTGCCAGAAGATTCTGTTTGCAGTCCTTTGTAAACCTGCGAAGACTGAGTGCTGTCTACGTCGTAAAGCTCGGTTTCGCTTTTGAGGCGCTGGTGGATAGCGTAGGAACGGGCGGCGACTGCTTGGGCTTTCAAAGCCTCTTGAGGCCAATTGCCACTCATTTCGGCGCCGAGAACGCTGTAGAGATATTTTTCGATATCGACGTAGTTGATGGCAGTCAAGCCTCCTTTTTGGGGAACCAGAAGCGTGCGTCCCCGATACCAACGATCGCCAATCCAGACATAACCGTTCCCCGTCGGCTCGATCCAAACTTGGTTGGCCGCCCAGCGACCAATTGCCACTGTTCCCGATCGAAATTGAGCTGACTGAGAACTGTTTGCCGACAGTTCGCCCAAATTGCGCCCGCTACCGTCGCGGATTGCAGCCTTAGTAGAACTGCCGACTTTTACCTGACTTGCCCCGTCTTGTACCGCCACTCGCAAGATCAGCGCGGCCTGTGCTGGGGCTACCATTGCCAGCCAAAACAACAGCGAAATCCAAAAGTAGCGTTTTTTTAATGTCGAAAAAACGGAACCAAAAAATACTCCTGACGGCATTTGAAAATTTTCCTCCTGTGCTGTATGAGTTTAAGAATTTTTAAGAGAAGGCAAGGGAAAAAGGAAGGGGAACGGAAGAAACAAAACGTTAGAATTGGGTGGATCGCTCTGTACGCTTGTCAAAAATGATTTTAGCGAAGAGATGTTCGCAGGAACAGCGATTTATCCCGGTTCCTGGCTGCGACTATTTCCTGTATGTCGGATTTGCCGCACTCTGGATATATGTAACATATTTTTAAAGACTTAATTGAGGTGATTTGACTCTTGCAGATTACATTTCTCGGAACTAGCTCCGGCGTCCCCACGCGATCGCGCAACGTTTCCAGCATCGCCCTCCGCTTGCCCCAGCGAGCGGAACTCTGGCTGTTTGACTGTGGCGAAGGAACTCAGCACCAGTTTCTCCGCAGCGATCTCAAAGTCAGCCAACTAAGCCGCATTTTTATCACTCACCTGCACGGCGACCATATTTTCGGCTTAATGGGTTTGCTGGCTAGCTGCGGTTTGGCGGGGAATGTCAAGCGCATCGATCTTTACGGGCCTCCGGGACTTGAAGAATATTTGCAAGCTGGTGTTCGGTATTCTCAAACTCATTTTTCTTACCCGGTTAAGGTACACAAAATTCACGAAGGAGTCATCTATGAAGATGACGAATATATTGTTAGCTGCGGCCCTTTGAAGCACCGAGTTACTGCTTTTGGTTATCGAGTAACTGAGAAAGACCGTCCGGGACATTTTGATGTAGAAAAAGCGAAGGCTGTGGGTATTCCTTCCGGGCCGATTTACGGTCAATTAAAACAAGGAAAGACGGTAAAGTTAGAGGATGGGCGACAGTTTAAAGGTACTGATTTTTGTGGCCCGGATCAAATCGGGCGCAAGTTTGTTTATTGTACTGACACGGTTTTTTGTGAGGGGGCCGTGGAATTAGCGAAGGATGCTGATTTGTTGGTTCATGAAGCTACTTTTGCTCATCAAGATGCTCAAATGGCATTCGATCGCCTGCATTCAACTTCCACAATGGCGGCTCAAGTGGCTTTGATCGCTGGGGCGAAGCAGTTAATTATGACGCATTTTAGCCCGCGTTATGCTCCCGGAAATGCGATCGTCCTGGATGATTTGCTCAAGGAAGCGCAGGCTATTTTTCCGAATACGAAAATGGCCTATGACTTTTTGACTTATGAAGTGCCGCGGCCTGTTTAAAACTAGGGTTAATCTGACCTGAGATGTGAAGGCATTTTCAATAAGGGCGATCGGGGCGGGCTAGGAGGGCCCACCCCACAAAAACATTAATCTATTGTGGAACAGGCCGGAAAGCCTGTTGCTGAAATTAATCCAACAAAAACATTAATCTATTGTGGAACAGGCCGGAAAGTCTGTTACGCCCTGGAATTGTCAATAAGCACGTATACCTGAGCTGCGATCGCTACCCACCTTCACCAACTTCAATCTAAAATCTAAAATCCCAAATCGAGCGATCGCCCCCAGCGACGGCCCAGGAGAGCCAATGGTTGCTACAATCGGGGAGGGTATATGTTGTGGCTAACACTACAGCCCCTAACCCTGAAAGCTAATAGCTAAATTATTAAAAATCTGCCTCTCCTGCCATGTTTAAAAATCTGCTAGGCGATCCCAACGCGCGCAAACTGAGAAAATTTCAGCCTTGGGTAGCTGATATCAATATTTTGGAAGAAGACATCCGCGCACTCTCAGACGACGGCCTCAGAGGCAAAACGGCGGAGTTTCAAGAACGTCTGGCAAAAGCTAAATCTCTCAACGAAGAGAAAGAGATCCTAGACGAAATCTTGCCGGAGGCTTTTGCAGTCGTGCGGGAAGCGGGACAACGGGTTTTAGGAATGCGCCACTTTGATGTCCAACTCCTCGGGGGCATTATCCTGCACAAAGGCCAAATTGCCGAAATGAAAACCGGTGAAGGCAAAACTTTGGTGGCGACGCTGCCAGCTTACCTTAACGCCCTCAACGGCAAAGGCGTACACATCATCACCGTCAACGATTATCTCGCAAGGCGGGACGCGGAATGGATGGGACAAGTGCACCGCTTCCTGGGATTGACTGTGGGACTGATTCAGCAGGGAATGGATCAGGTGGAACGAAAGAAAAATTATAGCTGCGATATTACCTACGCCACTAACAGCGAAGTCGGCTTCGATTATTTGCGCGACAACATGGCTACTGTCATGGAAGATGTCGTGCAGCGTCCTTTTAATTTCTGCGTGATTGACGAGGTTGACTCGGTGCTGATTGATGAAGCACGGACGCCTTTAATTATTTCCGGCCAGGTGGAACGCCCCAGTGAGAAGTATATACGAGCGGCTGAGGTAGCTGCTGCTCTGAGAAAGGAAAATGAAGAACATTACGAGGTTGACGAAAAGGCTCGGAACGTGCTGTTGACCGATGAAGGCTTTGGTGAAGCTGAGCGGTTGTTGGGCGTTACGGATTTGTACGACCCGGCTGACCCTTGGGCGCATTACATTTTTAATGCGATTAAGGCGAAGGAATTGTTTATTAAGGATATTAACTACATCGTCACTCCCGATCGCGAAGTCGTGATTGTGGATGAGTTTACGGGCCGGGTGATGCCTGGACGGCGTTGGAGTGACGGTTTGCACCAGGCGATCGAAGCGAAGGAACGGGCGGAAATTCAGCCGGAAACTCAGACGCTGGCGACGATTACTTATCAGAATTTCTTTTTGCTTTATCCGAAGCTGTCGGGGATGACTGGGACGGCAAAGACTGAGGAAACGGAGTTTGAGAAGATTTACAATCTGGAAGTAACACTGATTCCCACTAACCGGATTACCAGCCGTAGTGACCTTTCCGATATGGTGTACAAGGCGGAGGCTGGGAAGTGGAATGCCATCTCCCAAGAATGCGCGGAAATGCACGATATCGGTCGGCCGGTGCTGGTGGGCACTACGAGTGTGGAAAAGTCAGAGTTGCTGTCGCGGCTGCTGCTGGAGAGGAAAATTCCTCACAATTTGCTTAATGCTAAACCGGAAAATGTGGAGCGGGAATCAGAAATTATTGCTCAAGCCGGACGCAAAGGCGCTGTGACGATCGCGACCAACATGGCGGGACGCGGTACTGATATTATTTTGGGCGGTAATTCTGAGTACATGGCGCGCCTGAAGTTGCGGGAGTATTTTATGCCCCGGATCGTGCAACCCGAGGATGAGGACGGGTTTTCTGTGGTGCAAGTGCCTGGTATTAGTGGCCGCCCCGCACCTCAAGGTTTTGCTCCGACTACGAAAAAGGTAAAGTCTTGGAAAGCTTCGGCGCAGATTTTCCCGACGCAATTATCGAAAGATGCCGAGCAAATGCTCAAGGCGGCGGTGGAATTGGCGGTGAAGGAGTACGGGGAGCGATCGCTCACGGAATTGCAAGCCGATGATATCGTGGCTATAGCTTCGGAAAAAGCGCCGACAAAAGACCCGGTAATTCAAAAATTGCGGGAAGCTTACAATCTAACTCGCAGCGAATACGATGCTTTTACCAGCACTGAACACGATGAAGTCGTGAAGTTGGGAGGGCTCCACGTCATCGGTACCGAACGCCACGAATCGCGCCGGATAGACAATCAGTTGCGCGGCCGGGCGGGACGCCAAGGAGACCCGGGTTCTACGCGGTTTTTCTTGAGTTTGGAAGACAATTTGCTCAGGATTTTCGGCGGCGAACGGGTGGCCGGTTTGATGAAGGCTTTCGGTGTGGAGGAAGATATGCCGATCGAATCTGGAATGCTGACTCGTTCCCTCGAAGGCGCTCAGAAAAAAGTCGAAACCTACTATTACGATATCCGCAAGCAGGTATTTGAATACGACGAAGTGATGAACAATCAGCGTCGAGCAATCTATGCGGAACGTCGCCGAGTATTGGAAGGTTTGGACTCCAAAGAACAGGTAATTAGGTATGCCGAACAGACGATGGACGACATCGTGGGAGCATACATCAATCCCGATTTACCTTCGGAAGAATGGGAACTCGACAAACTTGTGAGCAAGGTGAAGGAATTTGTTTATCTGCTCGCTGACATGACACCGGATCAGCTAGAAGATTTGTCTGTTGAGGAAATTAAAACATTCCTGCACGAACAAGTCCGCAATGCTTACGACATTAAAGAAGCGGAAGTTAATGCAATCCGAGCTGAATTAATGCGAGATGCGGAACGGTTCTTTATTTTGCAGCAAATTGATACTTTGTGGCGGGAACACTTGCAACAAATGGATGCTTTGCGCGAGTCTGTAGGGCTGCGCGGTTACGGTCAGAAAGACCCGCTGATCGAGTACAAAACTGAAGGTTACGAGCTGTTTTTGGACATGATGACGGATATCCGCCGCAATGTGGTTTATTCGCTGTTCCAGTTCCAGCCACAGCCGGCAATGCAAGTTTCACCAGAGATGGTTTAACTCAGCCGTTATGGCATTCACGGTATTATACCAGCAAGTTACGTCACCCCCAACAGACAAATGCTAGGGGTGGCGTTTTTTATTCTGCCAATACGGCAAATTGTATAGAACCTCTGTACGGATCGTCCCAATCTCCACTTGCATCGCGAAGAGCTAGATGCCCAACAACCTCAATCTCGCGATCGCTCAGCTTTCTGGCTTCTATATTTACTGTTGCTCTGTGCAGAGGATGATCGTCTTGTCTTGAATCAAAACTTAGATTAAATCCTGTCATTACAGCAGCACAATTTCCAATGTTTCTGGGAAACGACAGTCTAACTCTTTGCTCGAGAGGACCCGAACCACTGTGAAAAGCAAAATCTAATCTCCCAGAGCGAATTTGGAAGTTGCTGTTCTCCCGAACGATCTCAGCCAAAGTTGCATATCGAATAAATCCTTCGTACACATCTGTAGGACTGTCATCTCGCAAACCTAAAGAGCCTGAAACTTGCACCTGATTGGGTGAGGGTAACTGTGTTTGAAGTTCAACATCGAGTTCAAAGAAATTCGTGTCATTTTGCGGGTATCTCGCCTGAAAACCACTTAATGCAGTAATGTTTGCTTGAATTTCAGTTGAAAAATTGACGGATTCGCTCATTGTCCGCGGTACATTACCAGCGGCTGGTGGAAAGTTAAAAGTTCCGCCAAGAATTTCTTCCTGTTCGCCACCCAGCAGTACGAATCTGATTGCTCCTGCATAACCGTCATCCCAGTTGTTTGAATTATCTCGCAAACCAAACTCTCCGGTGACTTCAACCGATTGAGATGACAGATTCCGACTCCGTAAATCTACATGAATTAATTGAACTTCATGCTCGTCTTTTGTCCCATCATTAGTCACTCCTGTCCTGCCCGTGTACATAATATCAAATCCCGAAATCAACGTAGCTGTTGCAGTGACAGGTTGTGGAAAATTCAGTGCTTGCTCTGCTGTTTGAGGACCAGCTCCTTTTGTTGGCGCAAATGGCAAAGTTCCTTGTTGAATCAACATGGGGTTTCTCCTCTACAAGGCAAACTGCCTTGTTTTGTTGTAATAATTTAGCTCCTATTCTGAACAACGATCTACCCGAGCGCCCAGTCGCATTTTCGAGTGACACTCATTTAAGCGACAGCCAGCGATCGCATTCGGGGAATTTTAGCAAAGACGAACCTATTTTGTTACGGGAAATCAACTGCATAATTATACTACACCCAATCTTCTTGGTCGCTTTTTTGCTTCCTGTAAACTTCACCTGTGGTGTGAATTTTGCGGGTTTGTTCGTACAGAGTTTCCGGTGTAAGATTCCATTTTTGCAAGGCTTTTTCTAAGTCTTTTTGGATATCTCTAGCGCCGGGAAAGCCGCGGTAGCGAATGATTAATCTTGCTAATTCCGATAAATTGTAGTCGGTGGCTTCTCCTGCTAATAAAGTATCGACACTGGCTCGATCGCGTTTGTATTGCGGATGCTGCTGATCTTGAGTTTTTTCTACTGAATCCATACTATTTACGTTTCTCAATCATTTAGAATACCTAGATGCTCGACTTCTTCAAGAAGTCGGGTATTTAATGAAACTTAAAGTTTTACTATGTTTTCGCTTCAGTCATTCCCAGAAATTTTTGTGTTTGTTCAGTAATACCAAATAGTCGATCGCCGTGACAAAAGATTTCCCAGGCGCGAATTCCCATAAAGCCAATACCTGCAACCGCCAAGGGAATCGCTGCGGCACCTAAAAGGGCGGCAATGGGGGGAAATATCATGCACAGTGTTAACAGAATGCCAGTAATAACACCGCCAGCAATGCCAGCTTTGGCGGTGGCGGTGGCGACTTGTTCGACTAACTCTGATTGCGTAATTTTGCCTTCAACGCACAATAACGAATTTTCTAATATCGAAAATATTAACTCAATTACTGCTGCGGCGATCGCCCCTTTCATTGCAGCCCCAACGATTTCGGCAACTGCTGCTTTAAACGCTGCATCCGCTAAAACTTGCTTAGCGACAGCTAATTCTGCGGCAGTCATGTCTACACCACCGCGAGCACGATTCACCCAAAAATGTTCAAAAATCCCGTTAGCAGCTTCGCTTCCGCCTCCATTGACGTGCGCTTGGATGTGACTCCAATCTTTATCTTGACAGAAGTTGCGAATTGCTTCTGGGCCTTGGACACGAATTTGGGCGGGTATGGATTCAAATACTTTTGCTGCTTCTTGAACATTTCTGATGCCGTCACGCATACCAGCCCTCGCAAATTTGATTTGCAGATTAGTTGGCAGGTTCTCAAAACGGATGTTGTGTGCTATTTTAAAAGCTTCTTGAGTGGCGATCGCCCCAGCACTAACCATTGAACTTGGCGCTGATTGTACCCACGCCGTTAATACAGTTGCATTTTCCTCAACTTTTGCAGCAATTTGGTTGGCTAAGTTTTGGGTATCAGCAACAGTTTCTTGTACTTTAGCCGTTAGGAATTCGAGCGGATTCTGGCTAATTTCCATGTTGATCCAGCTTGCATCGTTAATAATTGAATTATTTTGACTATAACATTCCTCTTCAGTAAGTGTGATTTTTTACTGAATTGCTTCTACCTTCTAACTCCGGCTGTAAATTTAGAGCTTTTTTTTGATAAAATAAACCTTCATTGATTCGACCTTGCTCTTCCAAACTTTTGCCTAAATTCCAATAAGCGACGGCTAAATCTGGTTGAATAACAATAGATTTTTGATAGTAAGTTATGGCGTCATCAAGCTGACCTTGTTTGTAAAACATACTGCCCAAGTTAACATAGGCTTCGACAAAATTAGGGTCAACTTCGATCGCCTTGGAGTAGGCGCGAATTGCCGCGTCTATTTTGCCTTGGGCTTGCAGGATATTGCCTAGAGTTTTGTAGGTGGCGGCGAAATTGGGTTGCTGGCGAAGTGCTTGGTAACAGGATGCGATCGCCTCTACATATTTCTGTTGCGTATAATAAATTTCTGCTATCTTGTTGAGTGCGATCGGACTATCCGCTTGAATGGCTAAGATTTTTTGATATTGAGCCATCGCCTCCTCAAGTTTTCCTGATTTCTGGAGGCTGTCGCCTGCGGACAAATACTGCTCTGCTAACTCGAAATTTACGCTCATAGATTTTACTTTAACAGCCGACACTACTTTACCACAAGTGTTAGTTAGCAACCGCGATTTCTAGAAAAATTATGGCTATTTGAGATTTTAAATTTGTTTCTGTACCGGAATGCGGAAAAAAATAGTATGATTATTCTGAACCAGCATCAACGCTAATTGCAGAGAAAATGTCATGGCATCACTAGCAGGAAAAGTGGCAATTGTGACTGGTGCATCGCGAGGAATTAGACGCGCGATCGCCCTGCGATTATCCCAAGAAGGCGCATAAGTTGTCATCAACTAAGCCAGAGGTGCACAGCAGGCTAAAGATGTTGTGTCAGCGATTGAAGCAGCAGGCGGCAAAGCATTAGCGGTGCAAGCCGATGTCAGCAAAACCTCAGAAATTCGCCATTTGTTCGATCGCACTCAGGAAACCTATTCACAAGTCGATATTTTAGTCAATAATGCGGGAGTAATTCTTTACAAACCTGTAGCGGAAGTTACCGAAGCAGAGTTTGATAATCTTTTTTCAATTAACGTCAAAGGCACGTTTTTTGCTTGTCAAGAAGCTGCTAAACGGATGGCGGAGGGAGGAAGAATTGTTAATTTTTCCAGTTCGACAACGGCGGTAATGATGCCAACTTACGCTGGGGGGGTGACAAAGATGCCTAAGAGATAGACCGAATCAGGGTTGCAGCCCGCATACCTTGTTGGTAAAAGCGG